>JBEGJS010000125.1:0-10365 GCA_041184485.1 Actinomycetota bacterium
TTGGCTCTGTCCACCGCGGTCAAAACTTAGTGAAACCAACCAGGGGCTACCGGCGGGGCGACGGCTCGACCAGGCGAAGTTGCTAGCACCGGCGGCTTCGGCGCGAGCCTGAATAACCGCACCAAACTCTGCGTCTACAACCTCGTTGAACTTGTCTGAGGTGACAGAGATGCGAACCGTGCGGGCGGTCGCCACGATGTGGTCCAACTCTTCGAAGACTGCTCGAGCAAAGCTCTCTACGTATGCGGTGTCTGCCTTGGTGGCTTTTACCAATTCTGCGACAGTGGCTCCGGCGCGAACGCGCTCCTGGATGTCTCTCGGGCTGATCGGCTGATCGGCCGGCGAGCTAGGGGCCTTGCGGATAGCGGCGCGAAGTGCCTCATCGAGGGCGACGCGAAACTTGCCATCCTTGGTTTCGAAAATTACGTATTCACCGTCGGACTCGACGAACTGCGCTTCTTTCATGTTGAAACCTCCGCTTTGAGAGAAAGTTTGCCACCAACAAACGCTCTAGCGGTGGCAATCGGCGTGCGACACGATAGGGCAATACTGAAAATCTTGGAAGAATTTCGCGCCACTGCGGCGTTTAGGTTTGCTATTGGGCAACATCTGTTGCACACTATGCACGCCCGAATACCAAGGACGAAGGGTTTCCCGAATGGCGACCGATTACGACGCTCCCCGCAAGAACGACGACGATACCGAGTCGATCGAAGCGATTAAGGAACGCGTACCAGACAAGATTGCCTCGTCAATTGATTCCGAGGATGGCGAACACCTCGACGCTTTCGGGCTGCACGACGCCCTGCCTGACGACCTTGACGTAGTCGTTATTCCGCCTCAAGAAGACGAGTTCACCTGCGTCGAATGCTTCATCGTGAAGCATCACTCGCTGCTCGGTCGCAAGACCAAGGGTGGCCCAGTCTGCATCGAATGTGACGCCTAGGAACTCGCTAGTTTTAGCGCCCGCTCCAGAATCTGCGGCTGCCTCGTCGCAACAAGCCAATACGGCGTTGGGTCATTTTCGTCTTTAATTTCGATCCAGACATACGTTGACACCCCGGCACGAAAGAGTGTGTAAGCCCGAGGGTCAAGCATTGGACCCCGAGCGGCAGTGGCCTCACTTCCACTCACAACTCGAACTTCACCCACGGCGCTGGTGGGCAGCACTGCCGAGTCAACACTCAGTTGCCCTCCGCCAACGGTGATACGGGCCGCACGAGAGAACAGGAAAAGCCAAACAGCCAGAACAACCGCGGCACCGATCCATAGGCCGACCCCAGCGATGAACGGAAGAGAAGCCAGCCAGATTGCGGCTCCGAGCGGAGTAATGGCCAAAAGCAGCCAAGTGCTTGGCCACAGCCGCTCGCGGTAGGTTTCGGTCAAGTCTCCAGAGTTTTTCATCGCCTTTAGATTACGCTCTTGGTGATGTCTGAATTTCCTGTTCTCCTCGTCTGTGACGACGAATTTGCGCCCGTATACGCCAACCCAGGCGACGCCGGCGCCGACCTGCGCTCTCGCGTAGATGGCGTTGTTCCGGCTCGCGGGCGAGCCATCTTTCCGACCGGTGTCGCAATCGCGCTACCCGACGGATACGTCGCGCTGGTGCATCCACGTTCTGGCCTCGCTGCAAAGCACGGCATCACGGTTATGAACTCTCCGGGCACCGTCGATTCCGCTTATCGCGGCGAGGTTGCCGTCATTCTCTTCAACTCCTCGGATGAAGATTTCGCGGTGACCCGCGGCGATCGAATCGCCCAGATCGTGTTTCAGAAGTTCGAGCAGGCTCGATTCATTCGAGTCGAAGAGCTGCCCGACTCGCACCGCGGAAACGGTGGCTTTGGCTCGTCTGGCAGGTCGTAGTTGACTCAGGTCGATAACTACCTGGGCAATGGCAAGTCGGCACCACCCAACAGGTCAACCGTGGGCCCCCTCGACTCGAGTGAGTTCAGCGCAAACATCCCGATGGTCGACTTCGGTTCGATTCTTGTTCCAGACCGTCCCGACATTGCCAAGCGGGTCGAATTCGACGACGCCGGTCAGATTGTGGCCCTAACGCTCGAGCTCAACTATTCGACCCTGCAACTACAAGCGTTTGCCGCCCCTCGCAACGAGGGTCTCTGGCACGAGGTTCGCAACCAACTCAAAGCCTCCGTCTCTGCGCAGGGCGGCGACGCGCAATTCACGGTTGGCGCGTTTGGACCAGAGCTACTGGCTCACCTGCCCGTGCTCGACAACCAGGGTCAAAAGGTCGCTACTCGCACCGATAGATTTATCGGCCTCGACGGACCACGCTGGTTTCTCAAGGGCATCGTTCGAGGGGCAGCAGTTCGTGACTCGCTGAGTGCCGCAGACCTGGATGACCTGTTCCGCTCGCTGGTCGTGGTTCGCGGCGAGACCCCGTTGCCTCCCGGAGACATGCTCCCGCTCGTAGTTCCAGCCGGCGCTATTCCAGCCGGGTTCAGGAGCATCCTTTGAGCGAGGCAGCCAAAAAGAACTCCTTAGGCATCAAGCGAGACGAAGAATCTGGCGAGTACACCTTTGACGCGCGTGAGGCCTTGAACAGCATGGGCGGGGTCGTCGGGTTGATAGAAACCACGATTCCCGCGGCCGCCTACGTTGCTGCTTTTCTTTTCACGAAGAGCGTCTTGATTTCTGTTTTGATCGCCGGCTCGCTCTCCATAGCGTCTCTGATCGCCCAAATTTTGAGGAAGCGTTCGGTTGTGCAGGCGTTGGCAGGTGCTGTCGGAATTGCCGTTGCGGTTTATCTGCCTCTGTCAAACCCAAGTCAGCCAGCGTCATATTTCGTGCCTGGCTTCTTCACTAACGTCGGCTACGGTTCAGTGATTCTGCTGAGCATCCTGGTCAGACGCCCGATAATCGGTCTAATCGTTTCACTGTTCAACTCGACGGCCAAGTCCTGGCACAAAGACCCCGCTGCTAGATGGCGCTACACATACGCGAGTGCAATCTGGGTGTTGCTGTTCGGTGGGCGTCTAGCGGTGCAGTTGCCCTTCTACTTTTCGGGCAATCTGCTCGCGCTCGGCATCGCGCGAGAAATCATGGGTGTCCCTCTCTACGCCCTCTGCATGTGGTTCACCTGGCTTCTGGTCCGAAGCCAAATTACGAAGCCCGCGAATGATAACTTTGAGAGTGATTCGCGCAATTAGGAGCTAGCAGTATGTCTCAGGTCAACAGTTTCGGTGCATCCTCGATTCTCGAGGTTGGCAGCAAGAAATATCGCATCTTTCGCCTCGACTCGGTCGACGCAAAGACTCTGCCATTCAGCCTGAAGGTTCTGCTCGAAAACCTGCTGCGCACCGAAGACGGCGCAAACATCACAGCCGACCACATCAACGCCTTGGTCAACTGGGATGCATCCGCTGAACCAGACACCGAGATTCAATTCAGTCCTGCCCGCGTCATCATGCAGGACTTCACCGGTGTTCCATGCGTTGTTGACCTAGCGACCATGCGTGAGGCTGTTTCTGCCCTTGGCGGCGACCCAAAGCGCATCAACCCACTGGCACCTGCCGAGATGGTCATCGACCACTCGGTAGTCATCGACGTTGCCGGATCTGCTGACGCATTCGAGCGCAACGTCGAGTTCGAGTATGAGCGCAACGGTGAGCGCTACCAGTTCTTGCGCTGGGGCCAGACCGCGTTTGACAACTTCAAGGTTGTTCCGCCAGGCACCGGAATCGTGCACCAGGTGAACATCGAGTACCTTGCCCGCACAGTCATGGCTCGTGAGATCAACGGCGAGATTCAGGCATATCCAGACAGCTGCGTGGGCACCGACTCGCACACCACCATGGTCAACGGCCTCGGCATCCTAGGATGGGGCGTCGGCGGCATCGAGGCAGAGGCGGCCATGCTCGGTCAGCCTGTTTCGATGTTGATTCCTCGCGTTGTCGGCTTCAAGCTCACCGGTTCGATTCCGGCCGGCGCAACCGCAACCGACGTGGTTCTGACCATTACCGAGAAGCTTCGCAAGCACGGGGTTGTTGGCAAGTTCGTCGAGTTCTACGGTTCGGGCGTAGGCTCTGTGCCGCTCGCTAACCGAGCCACCATCGGAAACATGAGCCCAGAGTTTGGTTCGACCGCAGCGATCTTCCCGATTGACGAGGTCACCCTCGACTACCTGCGCATCACCGGCCGAACCGACGAAGAAATCGACCTGGTCGAGGCGTACACCAAGGCCCAGGGCCTCTGGCACGACCCATCCAACGAACCTCGCTTCAGCGAGTACCTTGAGCTCGACCTAAGCACCGTAGTTCCTAGCATCGCCGGACCTAAGCGCCCGCAAGACCGCATCCTCCTGAGCGACGCCAAGTCGGCCTTCGAGAGCGACATCAAGACCTACTCTGACGCTCGCAACAAGCCAGCGGCAGTAGCCGGCGAAGACTTTGCGGTCGACAACGGGCACGTCGCGATCGCATCCATCACCTCGTGCACCAACACCTCGAACCCATCGGTCATGCTTGCAGCAGGCCTACTGGCCAAGAAGGCTGTTGAGAAGGGTCTCAAGGCCAAGCCTTGGGTCAAGACCTCGCTCGCACCCGGCTCGAAGGTCGTCACCGAGTACTACAAGAAGGCTGGTCTCACCGACTCGCTCGACGCACTCGGATTCAACCTCGTTGGCTACGGCTGCACGACCTGTATCGGAAACTCCGGCCCGCTAGACGAAAACATCTCGGCGGCCATCAACGAGCACGACCTCGCTGTCACAGCAGTGCTTTCGGGCAACCGCAACTTCGAGGGTCGCATCAACCCGGACGTCAAGATGAACTACCTGGCCTCGCCTCCGCTGGTTATCGCATACTCGCTTGCCGGAACCATGGACTTCGACTTCGAGTCACAGGCCCTCGGCCAAGACGCCGCCGGCAACGACGTCTTCTTGGCTGACATTTGGCCAACCCCGGCAGAGGTTCAGCAGACCATAGACTCGTCGATCAACTCAGAGATGTTCAAGACTCAGTACGCAGGAGTCTTCGAGGGCGATGCACGCTGGAAGTCGTTGCCAACCCCAGCCGGCGACACATTCGCCTGGGACGCCAAGTCGACCTACGTTCGCCGCCCACCATACTTCGACGGCATGAAGCTCGAGCTAACCCCAGTCACCGACATCTCTGGCGCTCGTGTGCTAGCTAAGCTCGGCGACTCGGTCACCACCGACCACATCTCGCCAGCAGGCTCGATCAAGGCTGACTCGCCAGCGGGCAAGTACCTCGCCGAGCACGGAGTTGCTCGCTCGGACTTCAACTCCTATGGCTCGCGCCGCGGAAACCACGAGGTCATGATTCGCGGCACGTTCGCAAACATCCGCCTAAAGAACCAGCTTCTCGATGGCATCGAGGGCGGCTACACGCGTGACTTCACACAGGATGGCGGCCCACAGGCCTTCATCTTCGACGCCTCGGCCAACTACATCGCGCAGGCAACCCCGCTGGTCATTCTTGGCGGCAAGGAATACGGCTCCGGCTCGTCGCGTGACTGGGCAGCCAAGGGCACCAGCCTCCTAGGCGTCAAGGCAGTCATCGTCGAGTCGTTCGAGCGCATCCACCGAAGCAACCTGATCGGCATGGGTGTGGTTCCGCTGCAGTTCCCAGCAGGCCAGAACGCCGAGAGCCTTGGCCTAGACGGCACAGAGGTCTTTGACATCGCGGGCATCGCGCAGCTCAACGAGGGCACGACCCCGAAGACAGTTCGAGTCACGGCAAAGCCATCCGAGTTCTCAAAGCCAGGCAAGGCAACCGTTGAGTTTGACGCCGTGGTTCGCATCGACACCCCTGGTGAAGCCGACTACTACCGAAACGGCGGCATTCTGCAGTATGTGCTCAGGAGCCTCGTAGCCTAAAGTTGCTTCGGTTGAAATAGCCGAGCGCGACAGAAGGTTGAGCCTCACATGGGTGTCCTCGATAGAGTCAATGGTCCACGCGACCTAGACGCGCTGTCACCAGATGAGCTGGCGGAGCTTTGCCTCGAGATTCGTTCGTTTTTGGTGAACTCGGTCGCAAAGACCGGCGGGCACCTCGGGCCAAACCTAGGCGTAGTCGAGACAACCGTAGCCATTCACCGCGTGTTTGACTCGCCCAAAGACCCGATCATCTTCGACACCGGGCATCAGTCCTACGTGCACAAGATCCTGACCGGTCGCAAGGACTTCAGCACGCTCAGGCAAAAGAACGGCATCGCGGGCTACCCGCAGCGATCCGAGTCGGTTCACGACGTTGTCGAGAACTCGCACGCTTCATCTTCGCTTTCGTGGGCAGACGGCATCGCCAAAGCTTTCAAACTGACCAAGCAAGACGACCGCTATGTGATTGCAGTCGTGGGCGACGGCGCCCTAACCGGCGGCATGACCTGGGAAGCCCTCAACAACATCACGGATGACAACGACCGCAAGCTGGTCATCGTGGTCAACGACAACGGCCGCTCGTATGCGCCAACCATCGGCGGCCTGGCCCGCCACCTCAACTCGATTCGCACAGACCAGACCTATTCGAAGCTGTACCGCTCATCCAAGCGCTTCTTCGAGCGCTTCGGGCTCATCGGTCGTCTCACGTATTCGACCGCCAGGGGAGCGGGCAAGGGCCTGATGGGTGCGCTCGCCCCAAAGGGCATGTTTCCGAACCTAGACATCAAGTACATCGGCCCCGTCGACGGGCATGACCTCGAGGCAATGGAACAGGCTCTGCGCCAGGCCAAGAAGTACGCCAACCCGGTAATCGTGCACGCGATGACGCAGAAGGGTCGCGGCTTTGACCCGGCCATGCTAAACGAGGACGACCAGTTTCACGCCGTTGGCCAGATCAACCCGACCACCGGTGAGTCACTCGAGGTTGGCGGAGCGCCATCCTGGACATCGGTATTTGCCGATGAGATTGTCGCTCTTGCCGAACGAAACTCGAAGCTCGTCGGAATCACCGGCGCGATGCTGATTCCGGTTGGCCTGGACAAGTTCGCGAAGAGGTTTCCTGAGCGGGTCTTCGACGTCGGCATCGCCGAGCAACACGCGGTCGCTTCGTCGGCCGGAATGGCGTTCGGTGGTCTGCACCCGGTCGTCTCGGTCTACTCGACCTTTATGAACCGCGCCTTCGACCAGGTGCTCATGGATGTCGCCCTGCACAAGGCTGGCGTCACCTTCGTGCTCGACCGTGCTGGAGTCACCGGCCCCGACGGGCCAAGTCACCACGGCATGTGGGACCTAGCGTTGTTGCAGATCGTCCCCGGTGTGAGAATCGCTGCACCGCGTGACGAAACCAGACTCAAAGAAGAACTGGGTGAAGCAGTTTCGGTTGATGACGCCCCGACCGTCGTGCGATTCCCCAAGGGTGCCATTGGCTCCGACATCGAGGCTGTTGCCCGCCTGGCAGATGGCGTGGATGTTCTCAAGCAATCGCCTAGCAAGGATGTTCTGCTCCTCTGCGTCGGCCCCATGGCCCGAGTAGGTCTGCAGGTTGCCGACCTGCTGGCAGCTCAGGGAATCGGCGCGACGGTGATCGATCCTCGCTGGGTTGTGCCCGTGCCGTCATCCGTGGTCGAACTAGCCAGAGACCACCGCTTGGTCGTCACGATCGAAGACGGCGTCAAGGTTGGCGGAATCGGCACCCGCGTGCGTCAAGAGATGCGTGCAGCCCAGGTTGACACCGGTTTGAACGAACTGGGCCTGCCAGACGAGTTCATCAACCACGCTTCGCGCGGTGAAATCATGGATGCGATTGGCCTCAACGCGCAGACGATCGCGCGCGACATCGTGGCGCAGGTGCTCGGGGCGAAGGTTCCGCACGCCAAGCCGCTCGGTGACGATTCGACCTCGGCTGCTGACGAAAGTCTAAGAAAGCTTCGCTAGGCCTCGACAGGGGCTGGCGCGTTCAGGGCATCAGCGAGTGGCTGCGCAATGGCTTCGAGTTGCCACTGTCGCACAGACAGGTCACGAAGTTGACCAACGATCGAGTCGTAATCTAGCCCTCGCGGCTCAAAGCACAACTGTCTAATCGGGTCTGGAGAGATCAGATTCTCGGTAGGCACATTGAACTCCTTGGCGATTCGCTCGACCACCGCTCGAGCAATCCGCAGTCGCGCGTCTGCTTCGGGAAACCTCGTGGCCCAAGACTTGTGGTTGGGAATACCGGTAGCCTCAGCCCGAACAGGTGGAAGGTCGCGGGTTGCTGCGCCATCCTGGATGGCGGCCCACCACTCATCAATAAATGTGCGGCTGCCCCGCCCGTTGAAGTCCTTTAGACCGGCCAACTCTGACCGACTGCGTGGGTTTGCCTTGGCCGCTGCAACAATGCTCGAGTCTGGAATAAGGCGCCCGGGGCTCACATCGACCCGCTCGGCAACCTCCTCGCGGCGCGTCCAGAGTGACCGAATTATGGCGAGGGTGCGCTGTTCGCGAATCAGGTGAATCCCGCTTACTCCGCGCCATTTATCAGCCTTAGGAGCCTTGGGTGCGAAGTTCAGCAGGTGAGCAAACTCTTGGCGTGCGATCTCGCTCTTATCTTGACTCTCGAGTTCTGTGGCCAGTGCATCGCGCAACTCGTTCAAGACATCCACGTCGAGCGCGGCGTAATTGAGCCATTCCTTAGGCAGAGGCCTGATGCTCCAGTCGGCAGCGGAGTGCTCCTTGGCCAACCGCACGCCCATGAAACGTTCCACGACAGCGCCCAATCCGACGCGCTCGAGGGCGGCTAGGCGGCTTCCTAACTCAGTGTCGAACAGCGAGCCGGGGCGCAGCCCGAGTTCGGCTAGGCAGGGCAAGTCTTGAGTCGCCGCGTGAAGAATCCACTCAAGGCCGGCCAAAACCTCGGCCAATTTCTTCATTGCATCACTACCGGTTAGGGGAATCGGGTCGATCAGATAGATCGGGGTGCCAGGGCGCATCAGTTGCACCAAGTAGGCGCGCTGCGAATATTTAAAGCCAGATGCGCGTTCCGCGTCGATGGCCAGCGGCCCGGACGCTTCTGCTATTGCCTCCGCGGCGGCAAAAAGCCCGTCCACGGTGTCTACGTATACGACTGCGCTGTTGCGTGGATTAGCGAGCAAGGGGGCAAGCGGCTCGTCAATCGCGAGTTCGCTCTTGGTCTCGGGCTGACCAGCCTTGCGCTCATCCATAGGTTATTTGAACGCGCTGGTCTCTGGGTGAAGCGGAAGCCCAGCCATCGCACAGACCAGGTCCTGAAAAGCCTCTAGGTGCGCGCCGATGTTCGTTCCATTTGCATTCCAGGATGAGCGCAGCTCCATCTCAGCGTGATCGCTCTGGTGAGCCATACTGCCGAAACCTGTCGAGACAATGCGGGTGGTCGTGCCGGCCGGGTTCGAGTAGTCAGCGCCGCGAATGGCGAGCGCCTCGGTGAGCCACTCCCACGGAATGTCCGGCTCGCTCTGGTCCATGACGATGTAGCTCTCGACGGGGGACTTGGCATAGCAGATAACGCGAAAGTTTGATGTCCAGAATTCCTGAGGGGTGCTGTCCCACAGCAGGACAAATCTGCCGACGCCCGCATCGGCACCGGGGTGCTCGTCTTTATGTACGTGCATCGCGAATGCCACGGCGTGCTTGGCGAGGTCGCTCGGAGCCTCGATTTCTTCAAGTTCAAGTTCGGGCCTGAGCTCCGCGTGACCCAGAGAATCGAGCGCGACTCGAAAGGCCGCCGACGCGTCGTCCTGTGCCCAAATTTCAATCATCCCAACTAGGTTAGAACGCAGTGAAGTTGTGGCCCGTAGCCACGCCGCGAGAGGAAGCCCTTGGTCAAGTTGCCACGTCACGTGACCGGTCTGCTGGCGGCCAGAAACACAGTTCGGCTGCCCAAATTTCGCACCGGAGAGTTCAAGGTTTTCTCGTATGACCCAGGCACGAACACAGTGGTGGTCGAGGCGACTGCTGACACCGTGTTAGCCGCGCCGCTTTCGCTCAGGGCCGACCGAGGCCGATTTCACGCCGCGCTAACCCCTCTTGTCGAACGACGCGGGTTGCCTGACGACCAGGTGCGGCGCAAGATTGGGCGCATTTTTAAGGGCGACGCCGATGACCTCACCGAGGCCTGGATTAGCGGATGGTGCGCCGAGGAACCTAGCGACTTCGGCATTGACTTCGAAGAGGTGGAGGTCTCACCAGTGAGCACTTCTACCAGGCCCGCGTGGTTGGTTGAGCCGCCGAATGCCCGGCCGGGGGTCTGGGCTATTCACATTCACGGCCGAACCGCGGCCCGCCAAGAGACCATCCGCAGTTTGCAGGCCTGCACCGCCGCCGGGGTTAGTTCACTATCGATCAGTTATCGGGCAGAAGCCGACGCTCGGGTTCGTGCGTCAGACCGCTCGAGCACGCTGGGTTTGACAGAAGCGGATGACGTTCTGCTT
>JBEGJS010000126.1:0-9175 GCA_041184485.1 Actinomycetota bacterium
GGCCGAAGTTGTGGCGAATCGAACGCACGTCTGGCTCGGTCAGGCCGCGCAGCTGCGCGATCTGGGCGTCGCTGAAGCCGTGATCCTTGGCCTCGCGGATGACCTCCGGGGTGAGTGACTCTGCCGAGGCAATCGCGTCTGCGACCTCGTTGATCAGCACGATCTGGTCGATAAACCAAGGGTCAATCTTGGTCGACTCGAAGACCTGCTCGATGCTCGCGCCCAGGCGCAGCGCCTGCTGCACGGCGACGATGCGGCCATCGGTAGGAACCTTGATGACCTCGAGCAGCTCGGCGACCGAGCGCTTCTCGTCGCCCCAGTGAAACGACGAACCGCGACGCTCGAGGCTGCGCAGCGCCTTTTGCAGGGCCTGCGAGTAGTTGCGGCCAATCGCCATCGCCTCACCAACCGACTTCATGGTGGTGGTCAGGGTCGGGTCTGCGGCCGGGAACTTCTCAAACGCGAAGCGCGGAACCTTCACGACGATGTAGTCGAGGGTCGGCTCAAACGACGCCGGGGTCACTCGAGTGATGTCGTTCGGAATCTCGTCGAGGCGGTAGCCAATCGCCAGCTTGGCAGCGATCTTGGCAATCGGGAAGCCGGTGGCCTTCGATGCCAGCGCGGATGAACGGCTAACGCGCGGGTTCATCTCGATGACGATCACGCGACCGGTGTCTGGCTCGACGGCGAACTGAATGTTGCAACCGCCGGTGTCGACGCCAACGGCACGAATGATCTCGATGCCGATGTTGCGCAGGTTCTGAAACTCGCGGTCGGTCAGGGTCAGCGCCGGAGCTACTGTGATCGAGTCACCGGTGTGCACGCCGACCGGGTCGACGTTTTCGATGCTACAAACCACCACGGTGTTGTCGGCGGTGTCGCGCATCAGCTCGAGCTCGTATTCCTTCCATCCAAGGATGCTCTCTTCGAGCAGGACCTCGGTGGTCGGGCTGGCCTGCAGGCCGGCGCCACCGATGCGGCGCAGGTCTTCTTCGTTGTAAGCGAAGCCGGAGCCGAGCCCGCCCATGGTGAACGATGGGCGCACGACCAGCGGGTAGCCGAGCTGGGCGGCTCCGTCGAGCAGTTCATCCATGGTGTGTGCGATGACCGACTTCGCCACGTCTGCGCCGGCATCGAGCACGAGCTGCTTGAACGACTGGCGGTCTTCGCCGGCCTTGATGGCCTCGACCTTGGCGCCGATGAGTTCGACGTTGTACTTCTTGAGAATGCCCAGCTCGTCGAGGCTCATTGCAGCGTTTAGCGCGGTCTGGCCACCCAGGGTCGGCAGAATCGCGTCTGGCTTCTCTTTGGCGATGATCGCCTCGATTACCTCTGGCGTGATCGGCTCGACGTAGGTTGCGTCGGCGAAGTCTGGGTCGGTCATGATGGTGGCCGGGTTCGAGTTGACCAGAATCACGCGGATGCCTTCGGCGCGCAAGACGCGGCAGGCCTGGGTGCCCGAGTAGTCGAACTCACAGGCCTGGCCGATAACGATCGGGCCTGACCCGATTACTAGAACACTCTTGATGTCGTCGCGCTTTGGCATTAGTTGGCTTCCTTCGAGTTCTTGATTACCTCGATGAGGCGGTCAAACAGATAGTTGGAGTCGTGTGGGCCGGCGGCCGCTTCTGGGTGGTACTGAACCGAAAACGCTGGGATGTCGATGCATTCGAGACCCTCGACGACATCATCGTTGAGCGAGACGTGGCTGACCATGACCTTGCCGAAGCCGGCCGGGCTGTCGACAACGGGGCCGCCATCAACCTTGACCGCGAAGCCGTGGTTGTGTGCTGTGACTTCGACCTTGCCGGTCTTGCGGTCTAGCACGGGCTGGTTGATGCCGCGGTGACCGAAGGTGAGCTTGTAGGTGTCGAAGCCGAGCGCGCGGCCGAGCAGCTGGTTGCCGAAGCAGATGCCAAAGAACGGAACGCGCTTGCCGAGAACCTCGCGCAGCACCTCGACCTGAGCGCCGGCTGCCTCTGGGTCGCCCGGACCGTTCGAGAAGAAGACCGCATCCGGGTTGCCAGCAAGCAGCTCTGCAGCCGTGGCCTTGGCCGGGTAGACGGTCACATCGAGGCCGCGAGCGACCATGTTTTCGATCGTGGTCTCTTTGATTCCGAGGTCAACGATCGCGACCGAACCGACGCGCTCTCCCTCGTGGGCAACCTGGTAGGGCTCGCTGGTCGAGACGAGGTCGCTGAGCGAGAGGCCGGCCATCTTGACGGCGCCGCGCACCTCGCCGAGCAGGTCTTCGACGTCACGCTCTGCCTCTGCGCCAGAGAAGATTCCCGCGCGCATCGAGCCGAGCGAGCGCAAGTGGCGGGTCAAGGCGCGGGTGTCGATGCCCGAGATGCCGACGATTCCGTACTTCGCTAGTTCGTCGTCGAGCGAGCCCTCTGCCCTGAAGTTCGAAACGACGCGGCTCGGGTCGCGCACCACGTAACCGGCCACCCAAACGCGTGCAGACTCTTCGTCGCGAGCGTTGACGCCGGTGTTGCCGATGTGCGGAGCGGTCTGCACCACGATCTGGCCTGCGTACGACGGGTCGGTGAGCGTTTCCTGGTATCCGGTCATGCCGGTGGCGAAGACGAGCTCGCCCAAGGTCTTGCCGGTCACGCCGTATGGCTTGCCGGTGAATGTGCGCCCGTCTTCGAGAACGAGTATGGCCTTAGTCATTTGCTGCCTTCTTCTTGGTGAGGTCGTTGATTTGGTCAAAAAGTTTTGCGCGCGAGTCGCCATCCACGATTCTGAGGTTGGTAACCAGGATGGCCTCGCCGAGGCGCCACTCGATTGCGATGAGCCCGTCGGCCTCGACCACGCGGTCGATCGTTGCCTGCTCGCGTCGCACAGAAACGAGTTGCGATGCACGGATAGCCAGGTCGGCCTCTCCCCTGCGTGCGATCTGCACACCGGCTTCGGTGACCCCGATGCTGGCGAGACCGCGGTGGCCGAGTCCGTGGGCGATGACGCGCTCCAGCGGAGCGTCGGCAGGGGTCGTCGAGACGTAGTGTCCGACGAAAAGTTCTTCGGCGAGTGGGCCGCCGAGGCTCTCGGCCGGGGCGTCATAGCTGGCGCTTTGGTTGGCGGCGCGCTTGCTCCAGCTGCGAATCGCGAGCAGAAGCACCACCAAGAACAGAACGAAGGCAACTGCGGCCATTAGGTAGCGGCCGTCCATCAGGCGCGACCCTTCGATGCGAGCTTGCCATCGCGCTTGGTGAAGTATCCGCGATAGACCGTGTGTACGACCTCGCCTGGCAACTCGATGCCCTTGAAAGGCTGGTTGCTGCTCTTGCTTGCGCCGCCGTCGGCGATGGTTCGCTTGGCCTTGGGGTTGACGAGGGCGATGTTCGCCTTCGCGCCGACGACGATTCCCTGACCCTGTTCGGCATCCTTGCCAATCTCGGCGGGCTTGGTCGAGAGCACCTCGGCTAGGCGTGACCAGCTCGAATTGCCCGACTCGATCAAAACCAACTGGGCGATGGATGCGGCGGTCTCGAGACCAAGCATTCCGTTCGCGGCCGCTGCCCACTCACAGTCCTTGGATTCCTGAGGGTGAGGCGCGTGGTCGGTGGCGACAATGTCGATGGTTCCGTCGATGAGCGCCTCGCGCAGGGCCTCGACGTCAGCGTTGGTGCGCAGAGGTGGATTCACCTTGTAGACGGCGTCGTACGTGCGCACGGTTTCATCCGTGAGCAAAAGGTGGTGCGGGGTGACCTCGGCGGTCACCTTGATGCCCTGAGCCTTAGCCCAGCGCACGAGCTCAACTGAACCAGCGGTCGAGAGGTGGCAGATGTGCAGGCGCGCGTCGACCTGTTTGGCGAGCAAGACATCGCGGGCAATGATTGCCTCTTCGGCAACCGCTGGCCAGCCGGCCAGGCCTAGCTCGGCAGATACGGTGCCCTCATTCATCTGGGCACCTTCGGTGAGGCGTGGCTCTTGGGCGTGCTGGGCAACAACACCGTCGAAGGTCTTGGCGTATTCGAGCGCCCGGCGCATCAGCACCGGGTCGCTGACGCAGTGGCCGTCGTCGCTGAACACGCGAACGGCAGCCGACGACTTAGCCATGGCGCCAAACTCGGCGAGCTGCTTGCCCTGCAGGCCAACCGTGACTGCGCCGATCGGTTGAACGTCTACGTAGCCAGCTGCCTTGCCGAGGTTGTAGACCTGCTCGACCACGCCTGCGGTGTCTGCGACCGGGCTCGTGTTAGCCATCGCGTGCACGGCGGTGAATCCGCCTGCCGCCGCCGACTGAGAACCGGTCAGCACGGTCTCGCTCTGCTCGAAACCCGGCTCACGAAGGTGGGTGTGCAGGTCGACGAATCCGGGCAGCGCAATGAGTCCGGCGCAGTCGACGACCTCGGCGTCATCGCGCTTCACGAAGCCGGAAGCGCCAACCGAGGTGATGGTGTCGCCCTCGATGCGAATGTCGGCGATCGATCCGTCGGCGAGGGTCGCCGAGCTCAAGACGTAGTTAGACATTTGCTGCCCTTTCGTGTGAGAGGAGGTTGAAGAGAACTGCCATGCGCACAGAGACGCCGTTGCGCACCTGATCGAGCACTACCGAGCGGTCTGAGTCTGCGGCGATGGCATCAATCTCTAGCCCACGGTTCATCGGGCCAGGGTGCATCAAAATGGTCGTCGGCCCAAAAGTCGAGAGGCGGTCGCCATTGAGGCCGTAGAGCCTCGCATACTCGCGCTCGCTCGGAAAGAAGCTTGCCGACATGCGCTCGAGCTGAATGCGCAGCATCATCACGGCGTCGAGCTTGACGCTGGCCAGCAGCGAGTCGAGGTCGTAGTGCACGGTGGCGCCGAGGCTCTGCGTGCGCGAAGGAAGCAGGGTCGCCGGCGCGACCAGGTGAACCTCTGCCCCGAGCGTCTTGAGCAAAATCAGGTTCGAGCGCGCCACGCGCGAGTGAAGGATGTCGCCGACGATGGCGACCCGTGCTCCGTCGAGCGACTTGCCGCGCGATGCGCCGCCGTGCAGCTTCTGGCGCAGGGTGAACGCGTCGAGCAGGGCCTGCGTCGGGTGCTCGTGGGTTCCGTCGCCGGCGTTCACGATGGCGCTCTTGATCCAGTTGCTCTGGGCCAAGACCTGAGCTGCTCCGCTCGAGTGGTGGCGAATCACTACGGCGTCGGTGCCCATGGCCTCGAGGGTCTGGGCGGTGTCTTTGAGGCTCTCGCCCTTTGAGACGCTCGAACCCTTTGCGGTGAAATTCACGACGTCGGCGCTCAGTCGCTTGGCAGCAAGCTCGAAAGAGATGCGGGTGCGAGTCGAGTCCTCGAAGAACAGGTTGACCACGGTCTTGCCGCGCAGGGTTGGCAGCTTCTTGATGTCGCGGGTGTTGACCTCGGCCATGTCTTCGGCCAGGTCGAGCAGCGCGATGGCGGCATCCCTGTTTAGGTCTGCTGCAGAAAGCAGGTGCTTGGTCATTAGGCGATCACCACCGAGTTGTCGCCGTCGGTCTCGGTCAGATGCACGCTGATTCGTTCGTCGCGCGATGTTGGAAGGTTCTTGCCCACAAAATCAGCGCGGATGGGCAGCTCGCGGTGGCCGCGATCGACCAGCACCGCAAGGCGCACGGCGCTCGGGCGGCCAAGGTCATTGAGTGCGTTCAGCGCACTCCGAATAGTGCGACCGCTGTAAAGCACGTCGTCGACGAGCACCACAACCTTGCCGTTGATGTCGTGGTTTGGCACAAAGGTTTCGGTGACCGGGCGAATGGGATTCTGGTCTAGGTCGTCGCGATACATCGTCACGTCGAGTCGACCGACGACTTCTGCGGGATTCAGCCCGTATGCGCGCTCGAGGACGGCGGCGATTCGGTTGGCGAGCAATACGCCGCGCGTTGGAATGCCGAGAAGAATGAGATTTTCGGAACCGTGATTCGATTCAACGATCTCGTGAGCGATGCGGGTGACTGCCCGATTGATGTCATCGCCACTTAGGACTGTGCGTGTGCTCACGCCGACTCCTTCTCCGCCTCTCTGGACGGCCTTTAAAGGATTGTTTGTAAAACTCTATCAGGTGCTTTTGGGTGGGCCTAGATTGCGCCCTTCGTTGCGGCAATTTTGGCCAAAACTCCGTTGATGAAGCTGCCCGAGTCGTCGGTCGAATACTCCTTGGCGACCTCCACGGCCTCTGCGATGGCAACCGCGTCTGGCACGTCGTCGGCAAACACAATCTCATAGGTGCCAACGCGGATGATTGCTCGGTCGAGATTGGGCATGCGGTCGAGCGACCAGCCGTGCGCGTAGCTGCTGATCAGGTCGTCGATCGCGCCGAGGTTGTCTAGAACGCCAGACACCAAGACTCGCGCGTAGCCGAAGATCTCATCCTGGTTTTGTCGGTCTGCGGCCTGTTCAGCGGCGACGTTGAGCAGGTGTGTTGCGGTCTCGGTGCGCAGGTCGGCGGCAAAGAGCGCGTCAATCGCGCGCTTGCGGGCCTTAGTTCTTGCTGACAATTGGTCTTGCGCTGCCGACTAGTCGGTGACGCGGCCCAGGTATTCGCCGGTGCGGGTGTCGATCTTGACCTTGGTGTTGTTCTCGAGGAACAGCGGAACCTGAATCTGCAGGCCGGTCTCGACGGTTGCTGGCTTGGTGCCACCCGAGGAGCGGTCGCCCTGAAGGCCAGGTTCGGTGTAGGTGACAAGCAGAACGACCGATGGAGGAAGCTCGACGTAGATTGGGTTGCCCTCGTACATTGCGACCACGGCACTCTGGTTCTCGAGCATGTAGTTGACGGCGTCGCCAACGATGGTCTCGCTCAGCTCGACCTGGTCGTAGTTGTCGGTGTCCATGAAGACATACGACGAACCATCGTTGTAGAGGTACTGCATGTTGCGCTTGTCGACGTTGGCGGTCTCAACCTTGACGCCGGCGTTAAAAGTCTTGTCGACTACCTTGCCGCTGAGCACGTTCTTGAGCTTGCTGCGCACGAAAGCTGGGCCCTTGCCCGGCTTGACGTGCTGAAACTCGATGACGGTCCAGAGCTGACCGTCGATGTTGAGAACCAAGCCGTTCTTTAGGTCGTTCGAAGTTGCCATGATTGT
The DNA here is from genome assembly GCA_041184485.1 of Actinomycetota bacterium. Taxonomy (GTDB): domain Bacteria; phylum Actinomycetota; class Actinomycetes; order Actinomycetales; family Microbacteriaceae; genus Rhodoluna. The sequence continues at coordinate 7,050 of JBEGJS010000126.1, forward strand.
GCCTCGCTTGCTTGTTGAAAAGATTTGGTCGCCACTCTGGGCAACCTGATTAGTTTAGCCGAGCGCTGACTAAGAAGCGATTACTCGCAGCGCGAGCAGGTATGAATCGACGCCGAAGCCGGCGATCACACCAGATGCGACTCCAGAGATCACCGAGTTGTGGCGAAACTCTTCGCGAGCGTGTGGATTGCTGATGTGCACCTCAACCAGCTTGAGGCCGGCCTTTGTGACGAGGGCCGCGGCGTCGCGGGTCGCGTAGCTGTAGTGCGTAAACGCTGCCGGGTTTAGAACCACGGATGAGCCGGTGTCGACGGCCTCGTGCAGCCAAGAGATAAGTTCTGCCTCGCTGTTCGTCTGGCGCACATCGGCATCGAGGCCAAGCTCGCCGGCGGTCTTGAGCACCGCCGCCTGCAGCCCGGCGTAGTCAAGCGTGCCGTAGATCTCTGGCTCGCGCGAGCCGAGGCGGCCGAGATTTGGTCCATTGAGTACAAGCACCTTGGTCATGATGAAAGGTTACCCTGCCCTATTCGCAAATCTCTTGAAAGGCAGAGAACAGCGACTCTGTGGTCGGCGCGGTCATGATGGTCGGCTTGGCGATGTCATCGAGCACGACGAAGCGAGCCGTCGAGCCGCGGTTCTTTTTGTCTCGCTGCATTCCCGTGACGAGCTTTTGCCAGCGGTCGGCGCGGTAGGTGGTCGGCAGCCCTAGCGACGAGAGAATCTCGCGGTGGCGCTCGACAGCGGCGTCGCTCAGGCGGCCGTGAATCCGCGCGAGTTCGGCAACGAACATCATTCCGACCGAGATCGCCGCCCCGTGACGCCAGGTGAAGTTTTCGGCCAGTTCGATTGCGTGGCCGAGGGTGTGGCCGTAGTTCAGAATCTCGCGCAGACCGTTCTCTTTGAAGTCCTCCCCGACCACGCGCGCCTTGACCGATACTGCGCGAAAGATCAGCTCGGCGAACTCGTCGCTCAGCGGGTCTGTTGCCTTGGCCACGTCGGCCTCGATAATTTCAAGGATGCGCTCATCGGCGATAAAGCCGCACTTAACCACCTCGGCGAATCCGGTGATGAGTTCGTTGCGAGGCAGGGTCGCGAGAGTGTCGAGGTCGGCGATTACCGCCTTTGGGGCGTGAAACGCGCCGACGAGGTTCTTGCCCTCATCGGTGTTGATGCCCGTCTTGCCGCCAACCGATGCGTCGACCATGGCAAGCAGCGTGGTCGGAATCTGGATTACCGGTACGCCACGCAGCCAGGTGGCAGCCACGAAGCCGGCGAGGTCGGTGACTGCGCCACCGCCGAATCCGATGACAGCATCGCTGCGAGTGAAGTCGGCTTGACCCATGATGCGCCAACAGAAGGCGGCAACCTCGATCTTTTTGGCACTCTCGCCGTCATCCACGATTGCCTGGTAGGCCTCGAAACCCGACTCTTTCAAGAACTCAACCAGGGCATCGCCAGACTCGGTCAGCGCCTTCGGGTTGATAACCAGCACGCGCTTGGCACCGCCGAGTGCCGCTGGCACCTCGCCGAGAAGGGCTCGACCTATGGTCACGTCGTATGGCTGGTCGCCCTTAACGGTTACAACTTGATTCATTCGAGTCCTAGCTTCGACTTGATTTCGCGAACCGAGGCGGTGAGTGGCTTGCCAGAGGTTTCGACCTCAAAGTCGGCCACCGACTCGTAGATTGCTCGGCGCTCGTCATAAATTCTCTTCCAGTCGCTCATTCCGTCTTTGAGCAGCGGTCGATTGCCTCGACGCAGACGAGATTGAATGTGCCGACCATCGGTCGAGAGATAAACCACTGTGGCAAGTTCGGCCAAGCGTGCTCGACTGGTTGCGCTGAGCACTGCCCCGCCTCCGGTTGCCACAACCGCTGGGCTCGAAATCGCTGAGGCCACCGCCTGCTCCTCGAAGCCTCTGAATGCCTCTTCGCCCTGTTCGCTAAAAATCTTGTCGATGGCGCCGTGTTCTTGCACCACAAGCGAGTCGGTGTCGATAAAGGCGATTCTGAGCGAGCGGGCCAGCTTTTTTCCGATGGTGGTTTTGCCAACTCCCATCGGGCCAACCAGCACTACGGGGCGCTCGAGAACGGCCATGGTTATTCGGCCGAACCAGATGCCAATAC
>JBEGJS010000127.1:0-2679 GCA_041184485.1 Actinomycetota bacterium
GGCAACGGCACGCTCACAAACTAGTCAAGCCGAGCCGGACCCACTACTTTTGTGGCTCGTCGCCATCCTTGGGCTTTTGCTGAATCTCTCGCAGAAACTCTTCGAACTCAGCCGCCAACTCGTCGCCGGCACCCTCTAGGGCGGCGGCCTCGATGACAGGCTCCTCCTCTTGCACTGGGTTGTCGTACTTGGCCTCGAGCTGCTCGATGTAGGCAGCCATCTCTTCGTCTGACTCTGCCAACTCGTCGATGCTGCGCTCCCAGGCAAAGGCCTCGGTGGGTAGGTCGCCGTGGTCGAATTCAACCCCGATCATTCGCTCGGCGGCGTTCAGGAGCGCCAGCACAGCCTTCGGCGACGGCCCGCTCTGAAGGTAGTGAGGAATCGAAGCCCAGAGCATCACACAGGGAATGCCTGCCTCTTCGAGTGCCTGCACCAAAATCGTCGCTGCGCCAACCGCACCCTCATAGGTGCTCTGTCGAGCCCCGAGCTGCTCGATAGCGTCTTTGTTGAGCGAGCTCGATACGACCCTGATTGGGCGAGTGTGCGGAACATCCGACTGATTTGCCCCAAGAAAAAGGACCGACTCGATTTCGAGGTCGACGATCTGCTCAACGAGCTCGGCGGCAAAGGTGCGCCAACGGTGCGAAGGCTCAGAGCCGTTGATCACGAAGATGCGCCCGAGCGGGGATCCGTCTTCTATCGTCTCGTCGCTCGGCACGGTGACCGAGACGGTCGGCCAGTTGACCACGCGGTTGCCATCCATGTCGAATTCGACGTGCGGGCGGTTGTACTGAAAGTCGAAGTAGTCCTCTGGGTCAACCAGCTCGATCTCGTCGCCGAGCAACTGATCGCGGATGATCTTTGCGCTCAGGCTGGCGGCCTCGGCAACGTCGTTCCAACCCTCGAATGCGACTACCAGGGTCCGGCCAGAAAAGATGGGCTTTGGCGTTGTCATGAGACCCCCTCGGTGACTGAATGTTGACCATAAAACTCTAAGTCAAATGCCGCGGGGTAAAATCGAGTTCATGTTTGCTCAGAGACTTCCCAGGGCAGTGCTCTGGGACCTAGACGGCACTCTGATCGACTCCGAGCACTACTGGATGAACTCAGAGCGACTTCTCGCGGCAAAATACAACGCACCGTGGTCGGCGGCCGACGGCGAGAGCCTGGTGGGCATGAGCCTCTATGACTCGACCAAGATCATGAAAGAGAAGTTCGGCAGCGAACTCGAGCCGCACGAGATCATCGAGCTGCTGACCGACTCTGTCACCGAACAGCTTCGCGGCGCGATTCCTTGGCGACCGGGCGCTCAGGAGCTTCTGCGCCTGCTGCGAGCAAATGGCGTAAAGACCGCGCTCGTCACGATGTCGATGCGCCGCATGGCGGAGCAGGTCGTTGCCGCAATCGACTTCGACGCGTTCGACGTGATCGTGGCCGGCGACGACGTTGAGCACGGCAAACCGCATCCCGAGGCCTACCTGCTGGCGGCAGCCCTGCTGGGCGAGAAACCGGGGGATTGCATCGCCATCGAAGATTCGCTGACCGGTCTTACCAGCGCGGAGGCCGCAGGAACCCGCGCCATCGCCGTGCCAAACATCCAGCACATCCCGAGCAAACCGGGCCGCATCATCTGGGAGACGCTCGAAGGCGCATCCATGAGAAAACTCCGAAAGGCGTTCAAGACCAAATGACCAAGAAACTGCCGAGCGGCCCATTCAGGGCGGGCGACCGCGTTCAACTGACCGGCCCCAAGGGCAAGATGAACACCATCACACTCACCGAGGGTGGGCTCTTCGGAACCCATCGCGGTGATGTGAAGCACGACGACATCATTGGGATGCCAGATGGTTCGGTAATCGCGACCGCGAGCGGCGTCGAGTACCTCGCGTTGCGCCCACTGCTGAGCGACTTTGTGCTGTCTATGCCTCGCGGCGCGGCCATCATTTATCCCAAGGATTCGGCCCAGATTCTCGCGATGGCCGACATTTTTCCGGGTGCCACCGTGGTCGAGGCCGGCGTTGGCTCTGGCGCACTGAGCATGTACCTGCTTCGCGCCATCGGCGAGACCGGCCACCTGCATTCGTTTGAGCGCCGCGCCGAGTTTGCCGACATCGCCAAGGCGAACGCCACCACCTACTTTGGCGAACTGCCAGAGAACTGGAGCGTTCGCATCGGCGACCTCCAGGATGAACTGCCGCGAGCGCTCAAGCCGGCCAGCGTCGACCGAATCGTGCTCGACATGCTCGCTCCTTGGGAGTGCATCGAGGCATGCGCCGAGGCGCTCGTGCCAGGCGGGCTAATCATCGGCTACGTGGCTACCGTGACCCAGCTCTCGCGGTTTGCCGAAGACCTCCGGTCGAGCGAACTTTTCACCGAGCCAGAGGCCTTCGAGTCGCTCGTGCGCGGCTGGCACCTGCAGGGTCTCGCGGTCAGACCAGAGCACCGCATGATTGGCCACACCGGCTTCTTGATCACTGCACGTCGCTTAGCTCCCGGAGCCATTCCGCCCAAGCTAAAGACGAGAGCAGGCAAGGGCGAATTCGCCGACGAAGACATCGCCATTTGGAACCCGGATCACCTCGGACAGCGACAGGCAAGCGACAAGCGCCTTCGCAAAATGGCCCGCCACGCATCGGCCGCTGCAGAAGCCGTGCTCAACTCCAATCCAGACGATATTGC
>JBEGJS010000128.1:0-4469 GCA_041184485.1 Actinomycetota bacterium
TCTCGCAGATTCAGTCCGCGCTTGCCACGCCCGCGGGCGGTTCGTCGGTGAACTGGAGCCTCGCCACACAAAAGGCACGAGAGATTGCCCGCTCTGGCGGGCAGGGCATCCTAGAAAGTCAGCGCAAAGACATCGCGGATGCCATCAAGATTGGCTCGCTCTGGCTGAACCAAGCCACCGCGTTGGCCGAACTCACCACCGAACCAAAACTGCTCAGTCGCGAACTTTGGACGGCAGACGCTATGCCGCTGTTTCAAGCGCTGGCCCAGCCCGTAGCCGAAAGCATGAGCAAGGCCCTGGCCGAGAATCTGCAAAGCAACCTGCCCGAAGAACTCGCTTCCAGCATGCAATCGGCGGGCGGGTTGATGCGCTCGGTCGGTGCGGCCATGTTTGCGATGCAGCTAGGTGAGGCCATCGGCAGACTGTCGACCGAGGTGCTCACCGGCGGCGACATTGGGCTGCCGATTTTTCAAGACCAGCGGGCGGCCTTCGTGCCTCAAAACCTGGGCGCATTCGTCGATTCGTTCGAGTCCGACCGCGACCAGACCTACATCTATCTCGCCGTGCGCGAAATGGTGCACGCGCGACTTTTTAAGAACAGCAAGTGGCTGCGTGACTATGTGGTTCAGCAAATCACGGCGTTCTCGAGCGGAATCACTATTGACGCTGAAAAACTTGCCGGCCTGGCCGAGCAGTTCGACCCGAGCGATCCATCCTCGCTTCAGGCTGCGCTCGAGAGCGGCGCGCTGATTTCGGAACACAGCGATGACCAAAAAGTGGCACTGCACCGAGTTGAAACGATTCTGGCCTTGATCGAGGGCTGGGTCGAGGTCGTCACCGAGGCAGCCACCAAGTTGCTTCCGAAGTCGCAGGCAATCGGCGAGGCCGTGAGACGCAGGCGGGCCACGGGCGGGCCGGCCGAAAAGACATTTACTACCCTCGTGGGGCTCGAGTTGCGGCCGCGAAGACAGCGCGAGGCAACCGAGATGTGGCGTCGCATCACCAACGAGGTCGGGGTGCCTAAGCGTGATGGGCTGTGGTCGCATCCAGACATGTTGCCCACCAGTGCCGACATCGACGATCCGGCGCTGTTGATTGCCAAACTGCGAGCCGAAACTGGCGCTATCGATGCCATCGACCAGATGCTGATTGACCTGCTCAATGACGAAGGGCCTGTGGACAGCGCCGAATAGGCGTCTCTAGTTCTTGTCATACTTCGGCGATGGTCATCCGCATCGCACGTTCAGCGCCGCTACTCTGGCGCTCCCCCGACTCGCTGCAAGTTGGTAGCGGCCCGAATGCAACCAGACTCGAGTCTCTAAATCTTGCCGAGCAACGCCTTGTTCGCCTTCTGAAATCTGGGGTACACGCTCCAGACTTTGGCGAGGTTGCGAGCGACATCGGAGTTGCCGACTCGTCAGCAAACCAGATGCTGAGCGATCTCGCGCCGGTGCTCGAGCGAGCATCACCTACTGCAAAGAAGTCAAGGGGCAAACCGGGCGGCGACGATCGACTAACGCCCGAGTTTGTGTCATCAGCGGTGGCCGAGATCGTGCGGGCAAACCTCAGATACCGTGTCGACGGGGCTTTGGTGCTCAGACGGCGCGGTGAAACGCAGGTCTACCTAGACACCCTCGATCGCAGTGGGCTGATTCTTGCTCGCGCACTGGCGGCCGCGGGCATCGGCCGAATCGTGAGCGCCGACCTCGAAGCCGTGCAGGTCACCGACGTGGGCCCAGATGGGTATCCGGCCCGCGCCAGATTTGCCCGAAGAGCGCAGGCGGCCGAACTGATTCTTAGCCAGGGATACGGTCTAGTCGAGACGATTTTTGACCGACCCCACCCTTCCATACTCGGAAAAACCGGCCTGGCGATTCTGGTGGCACACGGCAGCCTCGAGCCAGAGCGCCACCTGAAATGGCTTCGCATGGGGATCCCGCACATTGCCCTTGTTTTTAGCGATGACGGTGCGCGCGTGACCCGCGTGGTCGAAGGTGGTGGGCGACCCTGCCTTCTGTGCGACGACTTCGAGCGCACAGACCTCGACCCTGCCTGGCCGATTTTGGCCGCACAACTTCAGGGCTACTCGGTCGAGTTCGCAGACACCGCATCGCGTTGGATGGCCGCCTCCCGAGCGGTTCGACGAATCCTAGACTTCATCGATCAGCGCGCCGAGCCTAGTCTGACCGAGCGAAACCCTGGTCTGTTGACTGGCCACCCGGCTTGCTCCTGCGCGCTAGTGCCGAGCGGCGATGTCGGCAAGAAACCGTGAGCGTTCGCGGCCGCGATTCGCAGTCTCATCGCGCCTCGGCCAGGTCAACCGCAGAATGCGCTTGGCTCGAGTCATCGCGACATAGAACAGTCTGCGCTCCTCCGCCAGCTCGGCATCGGTTTTGGCGAAGCCAATCGGTAGGTACCCCTCGGTCACGCCGACAACGAACACCGCATCCCACTCGAGGCCCTTAGCGGCGTGGATGGTCGAAAGCGTGACGGCGTCGACAACCGGCTCGTGCTGCGAGCGCTGCCGCTCCTCGATTTCATGCACGAGATCACTAGCGTTGGCCGCCTCTGGCAGTTCACCCGCGATCTCAAGCAGTGAGTTCAGAGCCTCCCAGGTCTCTCGCTGAGGCCCAGCTTCGGCGGGAGGCTGAGCCTGCCAACCGAGCGCGCGAATGACGTTGGTCATCACCTCAAACGGGTGCAGTTCGGGCTTGGCGATGGCTTCTGCGCGAAGACCGCGCACGGCCGCCTGCACATCACGACGGTTAAAGAACCGGTCGCCGCCCTTGACCTGAAACCCGATGCTGCGCTTGGCCAGGGCATTCTCGAATGCCTCAGATTGTCCGTTGACACGGTAGAGCACTGCTATTTCGCGAGCCGGGGTGCCCTGATTTATGAGGTTCGAGATCGACTCGGCAACGGCGTTTGCTTCTGCAAGCAGTGAGTCGAAGCCGACCTCCACTGGCGCCTCGCCAAACTCTCGCTGCGACTCGAGCGGTGAGATTTGCGATTGATCGGCCACCAGGCGGTTTGCCGCCGAGACAATCGACCCGGTAGATCGATAGTTGCGAGTGAGTTGCACGGTTGTGCAGTTCGAAAATCTTTCGGCAAACGAGTGCAGAAAGGCGCTACTGGCTCCCGTGAACGAATAGATGGTTTGGTTCGGGTCGCCCACCACGCAGAGGTCGCTGCGGTCGCCCAGCCAGAGGTCGAGCAGAGCGTGCTGCAGGGGCGAGATGTCTTGGTACTCATCCACGGTGAAAAATCGGTACTGCTGCTGAACGTGGGCCAGGGCGCGCGGCTCTGCCCGAAGCAGGCCGATAGTGAGCACAAGAACGTCTTCCCAGTCGAGTCTCTGGGCAGTGACCTTTGCAGACTCGTATGCCTGTTGCAGCTCGACGTTTTTCTGAGCGCTTAGCCCGGCGACGAGGGGCCGCTTTGCCTGAGCGTATTCTTCGAGGCTCAGCATCGAATACTTGCGCCACTCTATTTCGGCTGCGAACTCTCGCACGGCTGGGGCGTCGAGCACAATCCTGGCCTCTTGAGCCACCTGGTTGATCAGTTTGGCCTTCGAGTCGATTACCGACGGAGCGGGAACGCCAGCGAACTGAGGCCAGAAGAATTCGAGCTGGGCTAGCGCCGCCGCGTGAAAGGTCTTAACCGAAACACCGGGGATGCCTAGTTGGCGCAACCGTTGGCGCAGTTCACCAGCCGCCCTGTTGGTATACGTGAGGGCGAGAACGCGATTTGCAGAGTAGTAGCCCTTTGCGATTCCGTGGGCGATGCGATGCGTTATGGTTCTGGTTTTTCCGGTGCCCGCCCCGGCAAGAATGACGACAGGCCCAACGAGTGCCTCGGCAGCGGCTCGTTGTTCTGGGTCTAGCTGGTCCAGCAGGTCCATGACTATCGGCTTGCGCCTAACTCGGTTGCCGAGTCAATCGACTCGCCAAGCCAACGCTCGATAATCGCTCGGGCGATGGATACGCGGGCCGGCAGCAGCAGATGCGGCGCCTCGGCAATCAGCTCTGCGCGAGTGAACCACCGCAGTTTTTCGATCTCGAGCCCGTCGGCTTCGATGTGCTCGGCGGCAAACTCGGTCGCTAGGCGAGCCGTGAATCCGAGCATGAGTGAGTAAGGAAAAGGCCAGGCCTGGCTGCCGAGGTACTCCGGCTCGCCAACCACCACGCCAGCCTCCTCGAACATCTCGCGTCTGACCGCCGCCTCGAGCGACTCCCCCGGCTCAACAAAACCGGCCAGAATCGACCAGCGATTTTGCTCCCAGACGCCCTGCGAGCCAAGCAGGATGCGGTCGTCGGAGTCGGTCACGGCGACGATTACGGCTGGGTCCGTCCTCGGAAAAATCTCGGTGCCATCGGCCAAGCAGACACGAGACCAACCGCTCTTAGCCGAGACGGTTTCGCTTCCGCAGCCTGGGCAGTGCTGGTTTTTTAGGTGCCAGTTAGCAATAG
>JBEGJS010000129.1:0-10493 GCA_041184485.1 Actinomycetota bacterium
GGCGTATCGCTGCTAGTTCTCGTTCGCCTCTTCAAGGGCCAGAAATAGTTGTTTGTTCTGCCTGAGGACCTACCCCTCGAGCTGACGCCGTTTGCCTTTCTAGTTGGCAAGTGGGAGGGCAGCGGCGTAATCAGCTATCGCCCGATCCGCGCCGACGGCACCCCCGATCTAGAAGTGCCACCTACCGAGGTTGAGTTTCGCCAGCGCATAGAGTTTGCCCACGACGGCACCAACACACTTACCTACATCGCATCCGCTCAGCTGGCCGATGGCTCTGACGCCCCGCTGCCAAGCGAGATCGGCTACTGGCGCATCGCCCGCAAGGCAGAGGCCGCAGACCATGGCCCTGGTTTGACGCCCGGAGCCGGCGAGCCATCTATCAAGACCCGCGACGACCTCGAGAAGTTTCGCACCAAAGAGGGTGCGTTCAATATCTCGGTATCGATGCTTCACCCGGGCGGCGTCGCCGAGCTCTATCAGGGCTACATTAAGGGCGCTCAGGCGCACCTTGCCTCGCTTCGTGGCGTCGCCTTCGACGGCGTCAAGGCCTACCGTCACTCGACCCGCATGTATGGCCTGGTCGAGGGCGCGCTGCTCTGGGCGTGGGACATCGCACTGCCCGGCGACGAGTTGCGCTCGCACGCATCCGCGCGCCTAGAACGCGTCGAGTAGGTCGTCATGGCCGAGCGCACGAGTTTTGGCAACCCACTGGTTGAGCAGCGAACCCTGCTTGCCGGCCGCGGTTTCGTTCGACTCGAGCGCTCTGTGTTTAGAGTCTCTGGCGCCGAACACCTCGAGTGGCTGCACTCGTTTTTGACCACCGACTTCAAAAACCTTAAGCCCGGCGTTGGGCGAGAGGCGCTGCTGCTTAGTGCGACCGGTCACATCGAGCGCGTTTTTCACGCGGTGGATGACGGCGAGGCGACGCTGCTGATCACGTCGGTCGACGAGGATGGCAAGTTTGCCGCCTGGCTCAAGCGCATGGTGCTTCGGTCGAGGGTCGTCGTCGAGGTCTTGACCGATGAGGTTCAGGTGCTTGGCGGTTTTGGCGAGTTGAGTGCCGATGCGCAGGTGTTTGGCGGGCAAGCGCTCGCGCTGTGGCAAGACCCTTGGCCAAACACCGTTCTTGGCGGGGCGCGTTACGCGGCCGCACCGGTTGAGCCGTGGAAGTATTTTGAGGCGGTACTGCCCGGTTCGATTGACCTTGGTGAACTTGCCGCCGCCGCAGATTTGAGCGAGGTTGGCACGGATGCGCTCGAGGCGCTTCGGATTGCCGCACACCGACCATCCGTGGTTGATATCGACGACCGCTCGCTGCCGCATGAGTTTGACTGGCTCGCGACCGCGGTGCACCTCTCGAAGGGGTGCTATCGCGGCCAAGAGACGGTCGCCAAAGTGCACAACCTCGGGCATCCGCCGCGCCGCCTGGTCATGCTGCACCTCGACGGTTCTGGGCACCTGCTGCCGGAGCTAGGTGCCGAGGTGTCTCTTGGCGAGGTGGTCGTGGGAAAGGTGACGTCGGCCGCCCAGCATCACGAGATGGGCCCAATCGCGTTGGCACTCGTGACCCGCCGCACCGATGAGGCGGCCGAACTGAGCGTCGGCGGCATTGCGGCGGCTCAAGAACTGATCGTGCCCGCAAGTGCTGGCAAGGCCGCGAACATCGACGCACAACGCACCCTGCTCATGGGCAAGCGAGGCTAGTCATGGCGAAGTTCTCGTTCAACGCTCGCGAGTCGGCCAACAGAGTAGCCGAGTCGACCGCCCCAATTCTGCAGATCATCCTGGCCGCCGTTACCGCCTACTCAATCGGTGTTTACCTGCTTCACCACGAAACCCCGCTGCTGGCCGTCACGGTGACCATCACCTCGCTCGGTTTCACCAGGGATGCCCGCCCTCGCCGGGTGCTCGAGACGGCATTCGGCATGGTCGTGGGCGTCGTGCTCAGCGAAGTGCTCGGGTTGGCTTTCGGCCACGGCGTCTGGCAGCTGGCCGTCATCCTGGCTCTTTCGTTGACCATCGCGCGATTCATTTCGGGCAGCGCGGCCTTTGCTCTCACCGCGGGAATCCAGTCGGTGCTCGTGCAGGTCTTGGTCATTCAGGGTGAGGCAAACTTCAGTCGCTCTATCGACGCACTGGTCGGTGCTGCCACGGCCCTGCTGGTGACGGCGCTGATTCCGCGCGACCCTCGTCGTCTCGCTCGCATAGACGCAAACAAGCTATTCGAGGTTTTTCTTGAGGCCGTGGATCACCTGCGCACCGCGACCCGCGACGTAAATGTTGAGGTGGCCGACGAGACCCTCAAAGACATTCGTCGCACGCAGCCGCTGGTGGACAACTGGCGCATGTCGCTCGACAGTGCAATCGCGATTAGCCGAATCTCGCCCTTCTTGCGAAAGCACCGCGGCGAGCTTCGCGGTCAACTGCGGCTGATGCGCGGAATGGACCTCGCGACCCGCAACCTGCGCGTAGTGGTTCGTCGCATCGACTTTTTGTTGCGCGATGGCCAGTCGCGGCCATACCTTGCTGACCTGTTTGAGCAGATCTTCGAGGCAACCTCGACCCTGGCCGCCGGCCTCGAAGACGCGGATCGTTTGCTTGAGGCTCAGGCCATGTTTGTCGAAATCACGCATCAACTCGACCCCAAGAAGTTCGGCATCGCCGATCAGGTTCGCGAGGCCAGCGTCTTGCTCTTACTGCGTCCCATGCTCGTAGATCTAATGTGTGCGGCCGGTCTCAGCGAGGATGCCGCCCGAGACGAGCTACCCGAAATCTAGGTCAGGCACAAGAAAGGCGGCACCCGCCCCCGGTGCCGCCAATCTCGTTCCCCAATGCTGCCGTCAATGCATTGACAACAGCACGACTCGCATCCGAACCCTCACCAATGGGTCGGGTTCGGTCAGATAACCGATATTCCAAGGCGCGTGATCACGGTCGTAGGCATGTTGAGAAATGGCATCGCCAGAACCGCCGTTCAGCGAAGAGTAATTGACCTGCAGATAGGAATCGAAGAACGGATAGTAGGTCTCGTGCCCGGTTGAAAATGCGGTGTGTGACCAGCCTTCGCCTTTTCCCATGTCAAATAAGTAGACATCCCCGCCGTTGGCATTAGCACCGCTGAACTTGTTTGCCAGGCTCGGTCGAGATGCCGAGGCATACCCGTTTGCCTGCAGATATACATTGAGGTCGTAGGCGTGCGACCAGGTGTTCGACCATGACGTCGGATAAGTCACGTACCACCACTGTTCGAATCCCTGCCCCGATAGGTCGTCTGGGATTCCACCGGCGCGCAACACCTGGGAGACGAAGTTGGTCGAGTCGGACCCATCGAGATTCACATAACTCGAGTTGCGACAGGAGGTGTTTAGGTTGCAAGCGTATGTGTGGGCGTAGTTCACGGCGCTTGCTCGACTGTAGGTGACCGTCGCCCGCGCCGGGGTAGATGTTTCTACCCCCGCCGAAACCGCCGCTATCGCCAGGGCCACGCCTGCGATTGCCGAAACAGGCCTCATTCTCTGATCTCCGCGGCTACGTACGAAACCAGTTTTGCCTTGGTGGTTGAGGTGTCTAGGCCTGTCGTCACGACCGACCAGTCGTAGCTTGGCTCTTTGAAGTCGTGGTCGGCAAAGTGAAATGTCAACGCGCCTCGAAACGTTGAAGTTACGGTGCCATCTGCCGAGTTGAGAGTTGCACCGTGCCACTCGCCGATGCTCATAGTCACGCGTTCGTAGGGTTTAAATGTTTGCTCGTCGTGAATCAGTCGCGCGGCGCTCAGGGCAATATCGAAGTTTTCTTCAAACTGTGAGTCTGAATAAACGGCCCTAACCCTGGCCGCCATTTCATCCTTGAATTGCGACGAATCTAGCTGCGCTTGGTCGGCGACCAAGGATGGGTCAAGGTCGGCCACCATCGAAGAAGCTTCGATTAGGCGAGCGGCGGTCGCCTGTGCCAGACGCAGATCGGCAGGGCTGGTGATTTGCGTTTGATAGGGGTTTTGAGCCTGGACGCTCTGCGAAGCGAGCAGCCCGGCCATTGTTAGGGCGGCCACGACGCAGGAGGCCGCGATTGCGCGATTGCGACTGCGTGAGCTCATGGCGACACCTTTTCGACTTGGTTTATGTGAAATTATCGACTAACGATAGTTATATTACATAACCAAGCGAAAATTGCATGCATTACTTAACCGGAGCCGGGTAATGCCCAAGAGACCTGCGAGATCAAGCGCCAGCCGGGTTCGCTCTGCTTCAGTTCGACCTGGTAGCGGTCGACCCGGCTGACCCTAACCGAGCTGATGAGTTCGGTCCAGGTATTTGTCGCGCTGAACCTCAGCAGGCACCGCACAGGAGACTCGCAATATCCCGTCAGGTCATCCTCGACGTGAACCTTGGTGAGTTTAGAGCTAGACCGAAGGCCGTTTCGACTATCGCTGATCGCGGCGACAAAGGCGAGAACCGTGCTCGGGGTAACCGCCGAAGGATCCCACACTCGCAGCAGTTCGCGTCTCGCCATGGCCACCTGGTCGCGACTTGAAGCGGCCCGATAAGTGGCGTCATGGCTCAAGTGCCAGAGACCGGCTTGTTGCTTGATTGCGAGCGTTTCATATGTCGTTGCCAATTCCCTCTGCAGTTCTGGGGCCATTTGATTGCGAAAGTTGTCGAAGACGATTGGGCGCTGGCTCAAGAACACATATGTGGGAAACGTGGCCGTCGCCTGCTGGATTCCAATCAGGGTGAGTGCGACAGCTGCAAGACCGGCCAGGGCCGAGTGGTAGTTGACGAACTCTTTGATCTTGGCTCGGTTGCGCTTCAATGTGAGTCCAAAAATGAGGAGACCCATGAGGGCGGCGAAGGCAATAAAAGTGTTTCCGAGTGTTCTCTGGATTTCTGGGTCCCGGTAAATCCACGTGAAGAGAGGAAAAGCGCGAAGAAAAAGCCAGATGGCGATGCTGGTTGCAGCCGAGACCCAAACAAGCGCAACTAGCGCCGACCAACTGCGCTTGCGCCGAAGGCTGGTGAGCACCTCAAAAGCTGCTAGCCACGCCGAGATGACTGCCGTGAATCCTGTTGCCTGGGCGACGACGGTGAACCAGCTGGGGCTGATGCCGAGTTCAACGACTTCAATGAAGTGCTCGGCGGGTGAGGGGCCCTGCCACTGCAACCAAGTGAGCGCCAGCACTTGTATGTTTGCGAGCGCAATAAGCGAAATCAGAGTGATTTGGGCAAAGGTTAGCGCTCTGCGAGAGAGGACCAAATCGACTCTGAGGTCTCCCTTGGCGAACTGCAGCGCAGCAACGGCCAGAGGCACGAGAGCCCAGGAGGCAACGACGGTCAGAAACCAGATGAGGGCCAAGCTGAACAACCAAATGCAAGTCTTGCCGACCGCAGTTGAGGCAATTTGGCCAAGTCTGGCACGAAGAGCGAAGGCCAGAACCTGAGCCGCTGTGCCGAGGCTGGTCACCAATCTCAAGTGGTCGCTCAAGGTCTCTTGCCAGTCGGCGAGAATCGCTTCGCTAACGGGCTTGGGTGAAATGGCTCGCGCCAGCGCAAATGCGGCGTTTGTTAGCCGATTTTGAGACCTATTAGGCAAGACCAGCCTGCGCCTTGGCCAGCGCCTTTGCTGCCTCGACACCTTCGCGAATAGCCCGCACGTGATTCAGGGCTTCTTCGCCCGTCTCGGTCAACTGATAGAGCCGTCTGCGCGGGCCGCGACGATCGCTGTCGGCCTCCCACTCGGATGTGACAAGGCCGCCACGTTCGAGTCGCTCGAGAATCTGGTAGACCGTGCCCGAGAGCAAGCCCGAGGTTTGCATAATGCGCACACCCCAGGTGGGTTCTCCCGCTTCGTGCAGCGCCTGAAGAACCTTCAAGGTCGTTGTTGTCACTCGCTTGATCGCTGCCAAAGGAAGCCCCTCTTGATTATGTAAATTAAGTGGATTATAGCCAATGCAGCTACGGCATCACGGCAGCCCAGGCCACCGAGAGTTCGCCGAGTTTCCAGCGCCTGGGTTGGCGCACGATTGGCCAGCCGGCTTCGGCCATCGACTCGCAGGTGGCTTGCCACCGCTGCACGGGGCTGAAAGTGCCGAGGCCGGCGTTCGTGCGCCAAGCGGCGTCGAGCGCGGTCAAAAAGTCGTGAATGCGCTCGCCCGGCACGTTGTGGTGGATTAGCGCCTTGGGCAGGCGCTCGGCGACCTTGCTCGGCTCTTCGAGCGAGCCCAGGCGCAGGGCGACGGTGAACTCCTGCGGCCCCTCGGGCGTGAGGGTGATCCAGCTGGCGACGCGACCAATTTCGTCACAGGTTCCTTCGACCAAAACGCCATCCGGCGAAAGCCTCGCCAGCATGCTCGACCAGGCGGCGGGCACATCGGCCTCGTCGTATTGGCGCAGCACGTTGAACGCCCGAATCACGCTCGCCTTGGCGCCTGGCCCAAACTCCGCTTGCATCGGCACCTCGAAGCCGCCGTGGCTGAACTGCAGTCTTTCGTGGGCGACGGCGAGCCCCCGTTCGACCCGCTCGCGCTCGATCTCGACCCCGAGCACTCGCACCCGCGGGTTCACCTTCTCGAGCCGAGCGAGCAGCTCGACCGCGGTGATCGGGCTCGCGCCAAAGCCAAGGTCCACGACGATGGGCGCATCCGTGCTTCGCAACACGGGCAGGCTCGCGATGTAACGATCGACCCGCCGCAACCGGTTCGGGTTGGTCGTGCCACGTGTGACCCGCCCGATCGGTTTCTTAGTCGCCATGGCATCAAGGCTAGTCAAACTAAACTTGAGGCATGGCTCACAAATACACTCTCGTTCTCTTGCGTCACGGCAACTCGGTTTGGAACCAGCTAAACCTGTTCACCGGTTGGGTTGACGTTGACCTAAGCGACCAGGGTCGCGAAGAAGCAAAGCGTGCCGGCGAATTGCTGGCCGAGTCGGGCATCAAGCCAGACCTGCTTTACACCTCGCGCCTCAAGCGCGCCATCAACACCGCTCACATCGCGCTAAACGCAGCAGACCGCTCTTGGATCGACGTGAAGCGCGACTGGCGCCTCAACGAGCGTCACTACGGCGCACTGCAGGGCAAAGACAAGGCCCAGACCCTCGCAGAGTATGGAGCCGAGCAGTTTCAGACCTGGCGTCGCAGCTTTGACGTGCCACCACCGCCGATCGACGACGCCGACGAGTTCTCGCAGGCGCATGACGAGCGCTATGCAAACCTCGGCCCAAACGTGCCCAAGACCGAATGCCTCAAGGATGTGCTCGAGCGCATGCTCCCGCTCTGGAACGACGAGATTGTGGGCGACCTCGAGGGTGGCAAGACCGTTCTGATCACGGCTCACGGCAACTCGCTTCGTGCGTTGGTCAAGCACCTAGACGGCCTCTCAGATGAGGGCATCGCCGAGCTCAACATTCCGACCGGCATCCCGCTGGTTTACAAGCTGGATGAAAACTTCAAGCCGATCGTGGCAGGTGGCGAGTACCTCGACCCAGAGGCAGCAGCCGCCGGCGCGGCCGCCGTCGCAGCCCAGGGCAAGAAGTAGCCCCAACCAAGCAAGCAAAAGAAAAGTCCCCAGCCAACGCGGCTGGGGACTTTTACTTTAAGACTTTGTGATTTAGCTCTCGTGCCATTCGCCAGTCGAGAGGTATGAAACCTTGCTCGAGATATCGACCACGTGGTCGGCGAAGCGCTCGTGGTAGCGGCTGGCAAGGGTGACATCCACGGTGAAGACTGCGTTCTCTTTCCAGTCATCCGAGAGAACGGTCGCAAACACGTGGCGGTGAAGTTCGTCGACCCGCTGGTCTTCGGCCTGAATCGATCGAGCCTTGTCGAGGTCGGTGTTGGCCAAGACCTGAGCGATTTCGTGGCCAAGTTTGACGTCGAGCTCGCCCATCTCAATGAAGGTCGGCAGAAGCGCAGCCGGCACAGCCAGACCCGGAAAACGGTAGCGAGCAATCGAGGCGATGTGCGACGCGAGCGCACCCATGCGCTCGAGCGACGCGCTGATGCGAAGGGCCGAAACCAGGATGCGAAGGTCGCGGGCAACAGGTGACTGCTTGGCCAGAATTCGAATGGCCGACTCGTCGAGGGCTAGTGCCTTCTTTTCTAGGGTGTCGCCCAATGCGATGGCCTCATCGGCCAGGGCAACATCGCTGGTAGTGAAAGCCTTGCTGGCTTTCTCCATCACGCGAGTGGCATCTTCGGCCATCTCGACGAGGGTGCTTTGAACGGCTCGCAGATCGTTAATGAATACTTCGCGCACGGGTGATTCCTCTCGGTTCCACTGAAGACTCTCAATGCTAGGTGAACAATCTAAAAATACTCGCTGAACGCCCAACTAATAAGGCGATTTGGCGTGCCCCGAGTTAATCAAACAGCCAGTTGTAAACCTATTGTTAATCATGTGAACTGGCTTCTTCCGCTCAGCCTAACGGCAGCTGTTTCTGCGCTACTCGGCGCAGGGCTGACCTGGTATCTCGGAAACAATCGCATCGTCGGGCGTATCGAGTCGAAACTCGCCGAGGGATACCTCACCGATGGGGCGGCGCAGCTTCTAGACGTGCTTGCTACGGGTGGGCTGATTCTCAACTCGAGCAACACCGTTCTGCGCGCCACGGTCTCGGCGCAAGCGATGGGAATCGTGCAGAACAGGATCCTCGCCGACGCCAAACTGCTTGAACTCGTCGAACAGGCGCGCGCAACCAACGAACCCGTGTTTTTGACCACCGACCTTTCGGCCGGCCTGAGCGCCGAGGTGGTTAGCGTCGAGGCTCGTGCCGCGGCGATCGGGGGCGGCAACGTCTTGCTACTAGTTGAGGACAGATCAGAGGCAAAGCGCCTGGGCGACGCGCGCCGAGATTTTGTTGCCAACATCTCGCACGAGTTGAAAACCCCGGTCGGAGCAATCATCTTGCTCACCGAGGCCATCGAGAACGCATCGGATGACCCGCAAACGGTTATCAAGTTTGCCAGGAGCCTCAACCGCGAATCGCAACGCCTCAGCTCTCTGGTGCAAGACGTGATTCAGCTCTCGAAACTTCAGGGTGGCGTGGCCCTGCTCGACCCTCAGCCGGTCAACCTTTCGGACGTGATTGTCGAGGCAACCGACCGCAATCGGGTGCTCGCCGAGACGCGCCAAATCACCGTAAAGCGAGACACGGATGGTGACGTTTGGGTGGTCGGTGATCACGAAATGCTGACATCCGCGGTTAAGAATCTGGTCGAGAACGCCATCATCTACTCGCCACCGGGATCCTCGGTCGGTGTTGGCTTGCGAATCGACGGCGACATTGCCGAAATCGCCGTGCTTGACCACGGCGTTGGCATTGCCCCCGCAGACCAGGAGCGAGTCTTCGAGCGCTTTTATCGCGTCGACGAGTCTCGGTCGCGCGAGACGGGCGGCACAGGAATCGGCCTCGCCATCGTGAAGCACGTGGCAGCCAATCACCGCGGCGACGTCAAGCTGTTCTCGCAACTGGGCCTCGGCTCAACCTTCACTCTGCGTTTGCCAATCGCAATTTTTGCACCAGAAGAACCAACCGAATCAGTTAGTGCAACAGCCACCGAAAAGGAATCAAAGTGACCAAAGTACTAATCGTCGAAGACGAAGTATCGCTGCGCGAACCCCTGGTTTACCTTTTGCAAAAAGAGGGATACGACGTAATCGAGGCCGGTGACGGCAACACGGCGCTCGAGGTCTTTGCGACCACGAACCCCGACATCGTCTTGCTCGACCTGATGCTGCCCGGTCTCAGCGGCAACGAGGTCTGCTCGGCGATTCGCAAGGTATCGCAGGTGCCGATCATCATGGTGACCGCCAAGGACACCGAGATCGACAAGGTTGTCGGGCTAGAAATCGGCGCGGATGACTACGTCACCAAGCCCTACTCGACCCGCGAACTCCTGGCCCGCATGAAGGCCGTGCTGCGCCGCCAGAGTGCCCCGAGTGCCGATGCCGAAGACGGAATTCTTGAGGGCGGGCCGGTTCGCATGGACGTCGAGCGCCACCAAGTGTTTGTGAATGGCAACAAGGTTGCCATGCCGCTAAAGGAGTTTGAGCTGCTCGAGTTGTTGCTCGAGAATGCGAACCGAGTCTTGACCCGCGGCCAGATCATCGACCGCGTTTGGGGCAGCAACTATTTCGGTGACACCAAGACCCTCGATGTGCACGTCAAGCGTGTTCGTTCAAAAATCGAGGATGATCCTGCTCGCCCGGTGCACCTGCTGACCGTGCGCGGTTTGGGCTATAAGTTCGAGGCTTAGGCCTTAGGCAGTTCGAGCGTTGGCACCAACGCTTCTTTCCAGTCGCCCTGGTCGTTCGAGACGGTGATTCGCGCTCGCTGACCTGGCTCTAGCGGGGTAATGGTCTCTTGGATAGCCTCGCCACCGTTGTAGCCGACATCAACCTTTTCGCCGGCGGCAACCGGAATGCGCACCCGGCGGTTCACCGAGTCGGCGTCCTGCCAAACCAGAATGGCGGCTGAGTCTTCTGCGCCGGTGTTTACGAA
>JBEGJS010000130.1:0-4356 GCA_041184485.1 Actinomycetota bacterium
GTGAAGTCTTCGAAATCGGCGAACCTGAGGCACCTCGGTGACGCCCTAGCGGGAGTTGAAGCATGAGAGCCGTATTGATGGCAGGTGGCATTTCGCTCGCCTTCACCCTCTTTGGCACCCCCGCGTTCATCTGGCTTTTCAAGCGCTGGGGTTGGCGCCAGTTCATTCGCGAGGATGGCCCGCAGACCCACCTCACCAAGCGTGGAACCCCAACCATGGGCGGCGTAATCATCATCCTGGCGACGCTGGTTGGTTATTTTGCTGCCAAACTTTTCAACTTTGAAACGCCAACAATTTCGGCACTCTTGGCCTTGTTTATGATGGTCGGCCTTGGCTTCGTCGGCTTCATTGACGACTTCATCAAGACTCACAAAGAGCGATCGCTGGGTCTCTCGGGTTGGGCGAAAATTGCCGGCCAGGGGGTCGTGGCACTCACCTTTGGGCTGCTCGCGATTCGCTTTCCGAACTCACAGGGCGTGACGCCCGCGTCCACGGCAATCTCGGGTATTCGCGACACGGGCTTCGACTTCGTCGCCGTGTTCGGGCCAATCGTTGGCATCGCCTTCTTCGCACTGTGGATCTACATTCTGGTTGCCGGCACCTCGAACGGCGTAAACATCACCGATGGCATGGATGGCCTCGCCACCGGTTCGACAATCATGACCATCGGCGCCTACGCCGTTATCGGCTTCTGGCAGTTCAACCAAGCCTGTGGAACTGTCATCGAAAACGCCTCTGCCTGTTATCCCACCAGAGACCCGCTAGACCTAGCGGTGGTTGCTTCGGCCGTGGTCGGAGCGCTCATCGGCTTCCTCTGGTACAACACCTCGCCGGCGCAGATCTTCATGGGAGACACCGGTTCGCTCGGCCTCGGCGGGGCGCTTGCCGCACTTGCCATCCTGAGTCACACCGAGCTGCTGCTGGTTTTGATTGGCGGCATCTACGTGATGATCACGGGCTCGGTGATCATTCAGCGCGTGTTCTTCAAGATCACCAAGTGGAAAACGGGAACAGGTCGAAGAGTCTTCATCATGAGCCCCATTCACCATCACTTTGAGCTCAAAGGGTGGGAGCCGATCACCGTCGTCGTGCGTTTCTGGGTTATCGCCGGTCTCTGCGTGCTAGGTGGAATCGGCACTTTCTACATCGAGTGGAGCTACGGCTAGAAGATGTCTAGCCTCGAACACCTGAACAGTTGGCACAGCGATTGGCGCGGCCTTCGCGTCGTCGTTTTTGGCCTTGGGGTCACGGGCTTCTCGGTGGCCGACACCTTGGCAGAGCTCGGATGTGAGGTTCTTGTCGTGGCCGAAAAGGCCGATGCCGAGCACCTAGACATTCTGGATGTGCTGGGAGTGCGTCACGTCACCGGTGATGAAGCCAAGGGCCTGCCCGCTGCTGCGCTGGAGTTTGACCCCCAGCTAATCGTCACCTCGCCAGGAGTGCGCCCGGAGCACGACCTTTTGGTCTGGGCGTCCTCTGAAGGCGTTCCGGTTTGGGTCGACATCGATTTGGCCTGGCGACTTAGAGACAAGACCGACCGCGTGGCCGAGTGGTTCTGCGTGACTGGCACGAACGGCAAAACGACAACCGTTCAACTGCTCGAGTCGATGCTTAATGCGGGAGGCCTGCGCGCTGCCGCGTGCGGCAACATCGGCACCCCGATTCTCGATGTGCTTCGCGACCCAATCGGCTTTGACGCTATCGTCGTCGAACTCTCGAGCTTTCAACTGCACTACCTGGGCGAGATCGAGCCGCACTCTTCGGCCGTGCTCAACATTGCCGAAGACCACCTCGACTGGCACGGTTCGATGGAGGCATACTCGGCCGCCAAGGGCAAGGTCTATCAAAATGTGAAGCACGCCTGCGTCTACAACGCTGCCGACATCGCCACCGAACGCATGGTCGAAAACGCGGATGTTCGCGACGGAGCCCGTGCGATTGGCTTCACGGTTGGCGTGCCGGCAA
The DNA here is from genome assembly GCA_041184485.1 of Actinomycetota bacterium. Taxonomy (GTDB): domain Bacteria; phylum Actinomycetota; class Actinomycetes; order Actinomycetales; family Microbacteriaceae; genus Rhodoluna. Next base: position 1,966 of record JBEGJS010000130.1, read on the forward strand.
TCTCGATGGTCGGCTACGCCGAAGACGTTCTCTGTGACCGAGCCTTTCTGGAGAATCGTCAGAACGAGGCCCTCGAACTAGCTCGATTCGAAGACCTAACCGACATCGGTGTGCTAACCCCGCACCTTTTGGCAAACGTGGCGGCGGCCAGCGCGCTCGCGCGCGCGGCGGGCATCGAGCCAGAGGCCATTCGCAATGCGCTCAACAACTTCAGGCTCGATGCCCACCGCATCGAGTTGGTCGCCGAGGCAAACGGCGTGACCTGGATCGACGACAGCAAGGCGACCAACCCGCATGCGGCCGCCGCCTCGCTCAACTCTTTCGACTCGGTGGTCTGGGTGGTCGGTGGGTTGCTCAAGGGAGTCGACATCACGCCCCTGGTCGAGAAGTACGCGGGCAGGCTCAGGGCGGCCGTGGTGATTGGAGCAGACCGCGCTCCGGTTCTTGCGGCCCTCGCAGCCGCTGCTCCTAACGTGCCGGTGACCGAGATATCCGTAGACGACAAGCTCGCGGTGATGCCAGCGGTCGTGGCGGCGGCGGCTTCATACGCGCACGAGGGAGACACGGTCTTGCTCGCTCCTTCTTCGGCATCGATGGACCAGTTCGCCGATTACGCTGACCGTGGAAATAAGTTTGCCCAGGCAGTTCGCAGCCACCTGAGTGAGGGGGAGTAGTCATGGCACGAAAGACCGTCGGCCGCCCCGCTCGCCAGCCCAAGGCAGTCAAGGGCCGATCCGTGCGAAACCAGCGCGGCTCGGCGTCGAACGTAATCGACCTCAAGTCGGTGCGCGAGTCGGCGAGCATTTTTGGCCGCAACTTCTTGCATCGTCTGCTTTCGGCGCAGTCGCTGACTTTCTATCAGCTCGCCGGTGTTGTGGTCTTCATGGCCGGCTTCGGCATCGTCATGGTGCTCTCGAGTTCATACATCGACTCTCTCAAGGCGAGCGACAACTCTTTCGCCATCTTTGAGAAACAGATCTTCGCCGGCGTCCTGGGCGTTTTGGCATTTGCGCTGGTCTCCCTGGTGCCGGCCTCGGCGTTCCGGCGAAGGGCGATTCCGCTGCTGGCTGGCGCGATGCTCGTTCAGCTGGCCACGACGCTGACCCCGCTCGGTGTCTCGATTAACGGAAACAAGAACTGGATCAACGTTCTGGGCTTCACCGTTCAACCATCCGAGTTTTTGAAGTTGGCGATGATTATCGCCATGGGTGCCTACCTTCAGGCTCGCCAAGACGAGTTTTATGACCCGATGGTCTGGTGGAAGTCTCTAATCATCCCTGGGCTTGCTATCGTCGCGGTGTTCTCGGGTAAAGACCTCGGAACCGCGATCATCATGGCGGTCATCATGATCGTCGTGCTGGCCCTTGCCGGACTCCCGAGGCGAATCCTGTTCTCGGTTGCCGGCGTCGGGGCGGTTCTTTTTGTGATTGCTCTCAACATTTCTTCTTCGCGCATCGGTCGAATAATGGCCTGGCTGAACCCTGGCGCGCCTGACCCAAACGACTACAACTGGCAGTCTCAGCACGGAATCTGGGCACTCGCAGCTGGTGGCATCGGTGGCGTTGGGCTCGGAAACTCCAAGCTCAAGTGGTCGTGGATTCCGGAGGCCGAAAACGACTTCATCTTTGCCATCATCGGCGAGGAGGAGGGGCTCATCGGTGCGGTCGCTGTGATTGGCCTGTTCATTTTCATGGGATGGCTGTTCAAGCGAATCGCAGAACGCACAGTCGACCTGTATTCGCGGTCGGTCGTCATTGGCGTCGGCATTTGGATTCTCGGCCAGGCCATGGTCAACATCGCGGTTGTTCTAAACCTGCTGCCCGTTCTCGGTGTTCCGCTTCCGCTGATTTCGGCGGGTGGTTCGTCGCTCGCGGCAAACCTGCTGGCCATCGGTGTCGTGCTCTCGATTGAGCGCGAAAACCAAGCTCGGGCAGACAACCCAGCACTGGCCAGAGCAGCCCGCAGTGCCGCCAGCCGCCGCAAGCCCGCAACGAGCAGGCGATGACCAACTACCTTCTTGCCGGCGGAGGAACAGCTGGGCATGTGAACCCGCTGCTCGCGCTTGCCGACAAGATTCGCCAGCACGAGCCAGAGGCAAAGATCTTTGCACTTGGCACTCCCGAGGGACTCGAGACCCGTTTGGTTCCTCAACGCGGCTACGAGCTGCTTACGGTTCCCAAGTTGCCGCTGCCTCGTAAACCCTCGCCTTACGCACTCAAGTTTCCGTTGGCACTCAACGCCGCTATTCGCAGCGTGCAGGCCATGATCCAGCAGCACAAGATCGACGTAGTCGTTGGCTTCGGCGGTTACGCGAGTGCCCCGGCATATCTTGCGGCGAGTCGGTCAAAGGTTGCGCTCGTGATTCATGAGGCCAATGCGCTACCCGGGTTT
>JBEGJS010000131.1:0-12590 GCA_041184485.1 Actinomycetota bacterium
CCCGACTCGCCGTTTGACTCGCTTGAGCCCTCGCCGTTCGAGTTGGAGTTGTTGTTGCGGTTCTGGCCGCGGTTGCGGTTGCGGTTCTGGCCGCCGTTGCCGCCGTTGCCGTTTCCGTTGCCCTCTGGCTTGTCGCCAGCCGGTGCCGAGTTTGACTCGCCGCCCGAGTTCGAGGCCTCAGCGGCGCCCTCGCTCGATGCTGCCGCGCGGTTGCGCGAGCGTGCTGGACGCTCGGCAGGGGCGCTGTCGCCCGAGCCTGCGTTGCTGTTGGATTCTGCTGGTGCACCCGCGGCCACGTCTGCGACTACGCGACGGCTGCGGCGGGCTGGCTGAGCGTTCTCAGCCTTTGGGGTGTCTTGGATTTCATCCATGTGAAATGACTCTTTCTTGGTTTTTCTAGCAACCGAGTACTTTTTGAGATGGTTGCCTAGACGCGGTTTATCGAGATTGACTTGCCGCGAGGAATCGCTAGATCTGCGAGATTCACCAAACCGCCGAATCGAATATGTTCGATGGCTACTAGTTTTGGTGCACTGCTACTGTAGCACCTTTGAAGTCGACAGCCAATAGCAACGCGCGCCACTGTGGATAGTGTTCGGCGGCCAGTTTCGCTGCCTCGATGCGCTCTGCTGGGTCACTTGCCAAAACCAACACGGATGGGCCTGCGCCCGAGACGACCGCCGCGTGCCCGTTGGCGCGCATCAAGCGAATCAGCGCGTCGGTCTCTGGCATGGCTGCCGCACGGTAGTCCTGGTGCAGTCGGTCTTCGGTGGCCGAGAGCAGCAGCTCTGGGCTCTGGGTCAAGGCGGCGATCAGCAGGGCCGAGCGCGAAACGTTGAACACTGCGTCGTCGTGCGGCACCGAGTCTGGCTGCAGCGAGCGAGCCAGCGCTGTCGACATCTTGTGGCTAGGCACGAGCTCGAGCGGTGAGACACCGCGGTGCACGAAGAGCTTCTTGTGGTGCGGGCCCGACTCGTCTTCCCACGCGATGGTCAGGCCGCCAAACAGGGCCGGCGCAACGTTGTCTGGGTGACCCTCGAGCTCGGTCGCGAGTTCGAGCAGGTCGCGCTCAGTCATGTCGACGATGCCGTCGAGCAGGCCCTTGGCGGCCATGATGCCAGAGACCACTGCAGCGCCAGACGAACCCATGCCGCGGCCGTGGGGAATCTGGTTGTGTGCCTTGAGTCGCAGACCAGGCAGCTTTTGGCCGAACCGCTCAAACGTGTATGCAATCGACTTGACCACGAGGTTCTCGGCGCCGGTCGGCACCTCTCCCTCGCCCTCGCCGATAACTTCGACGAACACGTCGTTGCCGGCGACCGCCTCGACCTCTAGCTCGTCATAGAACGACAGAGCCATGCCGAGGGTGTCAAAGCCCGGGCCCAGGTTCGCCGAGGTGGCTGGAACCTTTACGTGAACGGAGCGACCGACGATGGCAGGCATGTTTATGCGAGTCCCAAACGCTCGGCGACTTCTTCGGCGCGCGAAGAGACGATCTGCGGCTTAATCTCGTTGCCGTCTTCGTCCTTGAGCGCCCAGCCGGCATCCTTGAGGCCGTGGCCGGTCACGGTCACGACGATGGTCTTGCCGGCAACCGAGGTGCCCTGCTGAACGGTCTTGAGCAGACCGGCCGCACCGGTGGCCGAGGATGGCTCGACGAATACGCCGACCTCTTGCGACAAGAAGCGGTGCATCCACAGGATTTCGGCATCGCTGACGGCGCCGAAACGGCCATCCGAGCACTCTTGAGCGCTAAGGGCTAGGTCCCAAGATGCCGGGTTGCCGATACGAATTGCGGTTGCGATGGTCTCGGGGTTCTTGACTGGGCCGCCGTTGACGAACGGGGCCGAGCCCTCGGCCTGAAAGCCCCACATGTTTGGCACGCGCTTGATGACGCCCTCGTTGAGCTCCTCGAGGTAGCCCTTGAAGTATGCCGAGTAGTTTCCGGCGTTGCCGACAGGCAAGACGTGGATGTCGGGAGCACGGTCGAGACGCTCGACAACCTCAAAGGCGCCGGTCTTCTGACCCTCGATGCGGTCTGGGTTCACAGAGTTGACCAGGTGCACCGGGTAGTTCTCGGCGAGGTCGCGAGCCAGGTGCAGGCAGTCGTCGAAGTTGCCCTGAACCTGAAGAATCTGTGCCTTGTGGGCGACGGCCTGGCTCAACTTGCCGAGCGCGATCTTGCCCTCGGGAACCAGCACGACGGAGGTGATGCCGGCTGCCGCGGCATAGGCTGCAGCCGATGCCGAGGTGTTTCCGGTCGATGCGCAGATGACGGCCTTGGCGCCGTGGCCGACGGCCTTCGAGACCGCCATGGTCATGCCGCGGTCTTTGAACGAGCCGGTGGGGTTCATGCCCTCGACCTTGAGGTAAACCTCGTCGGCGCCGACCAGTTTGGCAAGCGCTGGAGCCTCGACCAGCGGGGTGCCACCCTCGCCTAGGGTGATGATCGGGTTGCCCTTCTCGATGTCGAGGCGATCGAAATACTCGCGGATAACCCCGCGCCACTGGTGAGCCATTAGATACCTTCCACTCTGAGAACCGAGATGATCGACTCGACGACTTCACTGGCGGCGAGATGGTTTACGACAGCCGTTAGGGCTGCATCAGTTGCCTCGTGGGTACCGATTTCGATGGTTGCGGTGTCTTTGTCATCCGCGTTCTGTTCGACTGTCTCGATCGAGACACCGCCGTCGGCGACGATGCTGGCGACCTTGGCGAGCACACCAGGTGCGTCGCTGGTCTCGAGCGTGATCTGGTAGCGCGTGTTGACGGCGTCAATCGGCAGCACGGGCAGGTTGGCGTGCACCGAGTCGGCAAGGCCTGGGCCGCCGGCAACGTGACGCTTGGCGGCCGAAACGAGGTCGCCAAGAATCGCGGATGCGGTCTGCACGCCGCCAGCTCCTGCTCCGTAGAACATGAGCGAGCCGGCCGCGACGGCCTCGACGAACACCGCGTTGAATGCTCCGCGCACCGCGCCGAGCGGGTGCTCGCGCGGAATCAGCGCAGGGTAAACGCGCACCGAGACGCCATCCTCGTGGTCTTCGTTGGCGGCAATGCGCTCACAGATGGCCAGCAGCTTGATGACGTAGCCGTCGCGCTTGGCGGCGATCATCTGCTCAGCGGTGATCTTGGTGATGCCCTCGCGATAAACCTTGTCGAGCGGCACCTCGGTGTGGAACGCCAGCGAGGCAAGGATCGCGGCCTTCTGCGATGCGTCGATGCCCTCGATGTCTAGGGTCGGGTCTGCCTCGAGGTAGCCCAGCTCGGTGGCCTCGGCCATTGCCTGCTCGAGGGTCAGACCGGCCGAGTCCATGCGGTCGAGAATGTAGTTGGTCGAGCCGTTGACGATGCCCATGATGCGGGTTACGGTGTCGCCAGCGAGCGACTCGCGAAGCGGGCGGATGATCGGAATCGCCGCCGCGACTGCTGCCTCGAAGTAAAGCTGCGCGCCAACCTGCTCGGCGGTGTCGAATAGTTCGGTTCCGTAAGTCGCCAGCAGGGCCTTGTTGGCGGTCACGACGTCGGCACCCGAGTTCAGGGCCTGAAGGATGTAAGTGCGAGCTGGCTCGAGGCCGCCCATCACCTCGATAACGATGTCGGCACCCAGAATCAGCGACTCGGCGTCGGTGGTGAGCAGCTCGGCAGGCACGCCATCGGCTCGCTTCGAGTCGAGGTTGCGCACAGCGATGCCAACTAGCTCGAGCTCGGCACCAACTCGGGCGGCCAGCTCGGCCTTGTTTTCGAGCAGTAGGCGTGCCACCTGAGCGCCGACGGAACCGGCGCCTAGCAGTGCCACGCGAAGTGGACGGTATTCGATCATTCTTGATCCTTGTCGTATTTTGCGGCGTTGCCCACGGTGCTTAGGTAGCGCAAATCTCTCGAGAACAAATCTGCCTCAGTTTCGCCCCTGAGCACCAATCGGGCGTGCCCATTGCTAACCGCGACCACGGGTGGACGGGTTAGAAAGTTGTAGTTGCTAGCCAGCGAGTAGCAGTAGGCGCCGGTCGCCGGCACTGCGAGCAGGTCACTCGGCGCAACGTCGCCAGGCAGGTAGTCGCTGCGAACGACGATGTCGCCGCTCTCGCAGTGCTTGCCGACCACGCGAACCAGGGCGGGCTCTACGTCAGAAACACGGGATGCGATTCTCGCCGAATACTCTGCCTCGTAGAGCGCCGGGCGGGCGTTGTCGCTCATGCCGCCGTCGACGCTGACGTACTTGCGCACCGCTGGCTCGTCGCCGTCTGTGACGCGAACATCCTTGATGGTGCCCACGTTATAAAGGGTCACTGTGCTCGGCCCGGCGATTGCGCGCCCTGGCTCAAAGGCCAACTTCGGCACCGCGATGCCGTGCTCGTCGCAGGCGGCCTTGACCGCGGCGACGATCTCCCCCGCAAAAACGTTCAGGTCTGGAGCCTCATCGGCGGTGGTGTAGTTGATGCCGAATCCGCCACCGAGGTTGAGCTCTGGCACGTCGCCGCCCTTGAGCAGTTCTGCGTGAACCGCAATCAGGCGCTTGGCGGCCTCGACGAATCCCTCGACCGAGAAGATCTGCGAGCCGATGTGCGAGTGCAGACCCAAGAACTTTAAGTGCGAGTGGCTGCGGATCTTGGCGACCAGGTCGGGCACATCGCTCAGGGCGATGCCAAACTTCTGGTCTTCGCGAGCGGTAGCCAAGAACTCGTGCGTGTGGGCGTGCACGCCGGAGTTGACGCGCAGGCGAACCGGCTGCACCTTGTCTTGAGCGCCGGCGGCCGACGCGATGCGCTCGATCTCGATTTCGCTGTCGATCACGATTGCGCCAACGCCCGAGTGCACGGCCTTGCCGATCTCGGCGAGCGACTTATTGTTTCCGTGCAGGCCAATCTTGTGCGGGTCGATGCCGCCGGCTAGAGCCACGGCGAGCTCGCCGCCGCTGGCGACGTCGAGGTTTAGGTCGAGGTCCGAGATCCAGTGCACGATTTCGGTGCTCAAGAATGCCTTGCTCGCGTAATAGACGCGCACGCCGGTGTCAATCGAGGCGGCGGCGTTGCGAAACGCGTCGCGAACGGCAATCGCTCGGCGCTTGAAGTCATCCTCGTCGATAACAAAGACCGGGGTGCCAAACTGGGCCGACAACTCGGATGCCGGTACTCCCCCGATTTCGAGTTCGCCTAGCGAGGTGCGGCGGGCCGAGCTTGGCCAAATCTGCTGCGGCAGCGCATTGGCGTCAGCCGGCACGGCTAGCCACTCTGGTGCGAGCGGGTTCTTCTTTATCATTTCGCTCACATCCTCTCTGGGGCTGAAACGCCGAGCAGGGTTAGGCCGTTGTGCAGCACGATGCCGGCGGCGTTGTTGAGCCACAGGCGGGTGCGATGAATCGGCTCGACGGCGGCGCCCGAAAGCGGGGTCACTCGGCAGTTGTCATACCAGCGGTGGTATGAACCGGCGACCTCTTCGAGGTAGCGGGCTACGCGGTGCGGCTCGAGAAACTCGGCGGCGCTGGCAGCCACTCGCGGCAGTTCGGCGAGTTTGGCAAGCAACTCGGCTTCGGCCTCGTGGGTCAGCAGCTCTGGCTCAAAGGTCGAGTCGTCGACTCCCAGAGAGGCGGCGTTGACCGCCACCTGCTTGGTTCTGGCGTGGGCGTACTGCACGTAGAAAACGGGGTTGTCGTTGGTCTTCTTGGTGAGCTGATCGAGGTCGATGTCTAGCGAAGAGTTGATCGACGAACGCACAAGCGCATAGCGCGCGGCATCCACGCCTACGGCCTCGACGAGGTCTTCCATGGTGACGACGGTGCCCGCGCGCTTCGACATGCGCACGGGCTCGCCATCGCGCATCAGATTGACCAGCTGGCCGATCATTACCTCGAGGTTGACGCCTGGCTTGTCGCCGAACGCCGAGCACATGGCCATGAGGCGATTGACGTAGCCGTGGTGATCAGCGCCGAGCATGTAGATGCAGCGATCGAAGCCGCGCTCGCGCTTGTTGAGGTAGTAGGCGAGGTCGCCGGCGATGTAGGCGGCGTCGCCGTCGCTCTTGATGATCACGCGGTCGCGGTCGTCGCCAAAGGTGGTGCTGCGCAGCCAGGTGGCGCCATCTTCTTCGAAGATGTGACCGAGCTCGCGCAGGCGGTCGATTGCGTGGCCGACCGCACCCGACTCATAGAGCGAGTTCTCGTGAAAATAGACGTCAAACTCGACGCCAAAGTCGGCGAGCGACTGGCGAATCTCTTCAAACATGAGCTCGACGCCGGCGGCACGAAACACCTCTTGGGCCTCTGCGTCAGAAAGCGCAAGGATGTCGGCGCCATGCGCCTTGACTACCTGGTCGGCGATCTGGCGGATGTAGTCGCCGCCGTAACCGTCTTCAGGAGCCGGCTCGCCCTTGGCGCTGGCGAGCAGCGAGCGCGCGAAGCGGTCGATCTGGGCACCGTGGTCGTTGAAGTAGTACTCGCGCGTGACCTGGGCGCCGCGGGCCTGAAGCACGCGCGCGAGGCTGTCGCCGACCGCTGCCCAACGAGTGCCGCCGATGTGAATCGGGCCGGTCGGGTTGGCAGAAACAAACTCAAGATTTAGGCGTTGACCGGCAAGTTCATCGCCGGCACCGTAGCGGTCGCCCGCCTCGACAATGGTGCGCGCGAGCTCGCCCGCGGCCGCCGCGTTGAGCGTGATGTTGATGAAGCCCGGGCCTGCGATGTCTACCTTGGCTACCGCTTCGAGTGCCTCTAGTTCTGGCGCCAAAAGATCGGCAAACTCACGCGGCTTTAGGCCAAAGCGCCCAGCGGCCTGCATCGCCACGTTGGTGGCCCAGTCGCCGTGCTCGCGGTTCTTTGGGCGTTCGACCACGATCTCGGCCGGCAGGTCGCCGACGGCGAGACGACCCTGCGACTGCAAAGCAGCCAGGATGCGCCCGATGGCCTCAGCGAGACCGGTTGGAGTCAAGGTTTGCCCCTAAGAACAAGAAAAGAGATTTGGATCAAACGACCCTCGGCCACAAACCACAAACGCCGCTTGGGCGTTGGATTTAGACGTTCTATCAATCCTACAAAAAAGCCAGCGGCGGCAACCACCGAAGTAGTCGCCGCCGAAGGCTAATCAGTTGGTGTTGACCGATTACTTCACTGCACCGGCCGTGAGGCCCTTGACGAAGTAACGCTGCAGCGCGAAGAACACGGTCAGTGGCACGGCCACCGAAACGAGACATCCCGCCATCACGATTTGCCAACCCTCGCCGTGCTGGCCGAGCATCGAAAGAATCGTGTAGGTCATTGGGTAGTGGTTTCCGACAAACATGAATGCCACGAAGTAGTCGTTCCAAACCCAGAGGAACTGGAAGATTGCGAACGATGCCAGCGCCGGAACCGACATTGGAATGATGAGACGCCAGAAGATCTGAAAGTGGGTTGCGCCGTCGATGCGGGCAGCCTCGACCAGCGAGTTTGGCAGGGTCATCATGTAGTTGCGCAAGATGTAGACGGCCAGCGGCATCGCGAACGCGGCGTGCACAGCCCATCCAGCTGGGTAGTTGTTCGCGATCTGAATGAACGACTTGGCGTTGTCTACGTCGTAGAACCAGGTGTTCATGGTGATCGAGTCGATCCACCCCTGAATGTTCTGCATCATGATCATCACGGTCACGATCGCGGCCTGCATTGGAACCACCATCATTCCGATGATGAGCGAAAACCAAAACTCGCGGCCCTTGAAGCTCAAGAAGGTGAACCCGTAGGCAGCAAAAGCAGCGATCGTGATTGGCATGATCGTGGCACCTACGGTGATCGCAATGGTGTTCACAAATGACGTACCGATGTCCCAGTTCTCGGGATCAAAGACGGTAGCGAACGCGTCGACAGTCCAAATCTGGCCGAGTGGGTTTGCCAGGGCAGTCCACCATCCGCTCTCGACCGAAGCCGAGCGCTCACGAAAAGCGGTAACGAGAAGGCCGAGCGTTGGCAACACCCAGATCGAGACCACGAAGAGCATGGCAACGGTCGTGCCAACCTTGTGCTTTCTTAGGGTTTGGCCAAAAGTCCTCTTGGTGCTCATCGGAGTTCCTCCTGCTTGCGATAGGTGCGAATCTGGTAGAACATCACCGGCACGATGGCCAGCATCAGCAGAACGACGATTGCGGTGGCCTTGCCGGTGTTCAGATAGACGAAGTAGTTGAGGTAGAAGTCAACCGCCAACACGTTGGTGTGAAAGTTTCCTCCGGTCATGCCCCAGATAACGTCGAAGATCTTCATGACGCCGATGAGCACGGTGATGAACACCGATACGGCCGTGGCGCGAATCTGCGGCAGCACGATGCGATAGAACGACTGCCAACCGGTTGCTCCGTCAAGTGCTCCAGCCTCGATTGTCTCTTCTGGCACACCCTTGATGGCCGCCGAGATGAGAGTCATGGCGAAACCTACGTTGGCCCAGATGACAACCACCATCAGAAGCAGGCTGTTGAGCGCAAAAGTGTCGGTCTGCAAGAAGTCGAACGGGGTGCCGCCGAATGCCTGGATGATCGCGTTGAGCATGCCCACCTGGAGTTCATTGGCGCTCCACGAGTAGGTGAGCTTCCAAATCGACGAAGCAGCGATGAACGAGATGGCCATCGGCATGAAGATGATTGCCTTGAAGATGGTTTCGCGTCGACCACCGAGCTTGTCGGTGAGAGTTGCGATTCCGATTCCGCAGATCACGGTGACCGCGGGAACAATGGCCACCCAAAGCAGGGTGTTGCTCAGAGTGGTCAAAAACTGTGGGTCGCCAAAGAGTCGGCCGTAGTTGTCGAGGCCGACATACTCGGTCGAGTCGGCGTTCATGAAGCTAAAGCGAATGGTTTCAAAGGTTGGGTAGAGAAGTGTGAACCCAACCAGCGCCAAGACAGGGCCGATGAAGAGGTACGGACGCACGGCCTTAGCGATTTTGCGCGGGGTAATCTCGACAATCTTGTTTGCTAGCCAGTAGCCGGCGAACGTCAAGAGAAGCGCAAGGACTAGATAGATGGGAGCTGCTTGCAGATCGCTCACGTGCAGGTCCTTTCTTGTTGTTTCTGTGCAGAGTTTTGTGACTCCGGCAAGTCGAGTCACTGACTATTTTGGCAAAAAGATTGGCGGGAAGATTGCTCTTCCCGCCAATCCCTTGATACTGCCTTTGGTTAGCTACTAACTAGCCGTTGTAGGCGTCGGCAATCAACTGGAATGCCTGAGCCTGGGTCTTCTGACCTGCGAACCAGTTGGTCAGCTCGCTCCACTCGGTCTTGTTAACCAGTGGTGGAGCCTGGTCCGAACCATCGAAACCAAAGCCAGAGGCGTTGTTGAAGATGGACTGGAACTTCTTGGCCAGTGGGGTCGAGAAGTACGCAGGGTTGAAGGTCTTGTGAGGCGAAAGGAAGCCCGAAGCCTTCGATGCGTATCCGTGGGTACCGAGCTTGTCGCTGAAGATGAACTTAGCAACTGCCTGGACGGCTGGAGTGTTGTGGAACACAGCAGCGGTGTCACCGCCACCGAGAACGGCACTCTGGCCACCGACTGGGGTTGGGTAAGCAAAGACGCCAACGTGAGCGTAGTTGCCAGCCTTGATCTCAGCCTGGATTGCGTCTGGGAAGAACGCGGTGATGAACGAACCCTGCTTCAGCAGTGCACATGCACCCTCGGCCTTGGTGTCCTTGAACAGACCCTGGGTCGAAGCTAGACCGAAGAAGCGGCTTGCGACACCCTGGCCGCCACCCTGGGTCTGGCCGTCAGCCAGAAGGGTTGCAGCGAGCTGGTTTCCAGCCTTGACGATGCGGGAGTCGGTCCACTTGACCTTGCCCTGCCACCACTGGTTGTAAACGGTGGTGCCGTAGTTCTTCAGAACGAGCTCTTCCATCCAGTCGGTCAGCGACCAACCGGTAGCGCCACCCGACTCGGTTCCTGCACACCATGGGTATGCCTTGCCCGAAGCCTTGATCTGAGCCTGTAGAGCGGTGAATGCGGCACCAGTGGTTGGAACCTTCCAGCCGTTCTCCTTGAAGACTGCAGGGTTGTAGAAGACGATCGACTTGAGGTTACCCGAGACAGGCAGACCGTAGGTGGTGTTGCCCGACTTGCCGAGAAGCTCGAAGCCTGGCACGAAGGTCTTGATGTACTTGCTCAGGGTTGCAGCGCCAAGAACCTTGTCCAGTGGAACAAGCTTGCTCTTCTGAGCAAGCAGACCGCCTGGCTGTGGCCACATGGCGATGTCAGGAGCCTGACCTGCCTTGATCTTGGTGGTGATGTCGGTGTCGAAGCTAGCAAGCGAGGTGTACTTGACCTTGATTCCCGATTTGGCTGGGAATGCAATGTCGAGCTCATCCTGGAATGCCGAAGCGTCCGACGCAGCGTAACCACCGTAGATGGTTACAGTCTTGACGGCTGCGTTAGCGGCGGTCACGGTCAGGCCGGTGGTGGCCAGAGCCGCGATCGCTGCAACTGCAGCAACGCGCGAGATGTTCTTCATTAGTTACCTTTCCTAGGAGCACCCAGCACAATCTGCTGAATGTCTAGGCAAAAGGCTATTCGCGAATTTCGTGAAATGACACGCGAAACTTCATTCCGTTACCGAATCTTTGTAAACGCTTGCAGTTTTTGCAATTTCGGGCCTAGATGCGGCGAACTAGGCCATCCTGGGCAGTTGCGGTTACGGGAATCGGATCAGAAAGTTCGCCAACGAACTCGCCATTCACCTCGTTAATAAAGCCAATCAGGTTCCAACCGCCGTCTACTCCTTGCACCAGTCGCGGTGCATAAAGTCGCAAATCTGGGATGGGCTTGGCGCGCGACAGGTCGATGCCACTCAGGTCGGGGTTGCACGCGAGCGAGTAGCCCGCATCCTGGTGCCCCATGGTTGCCTGACGTTCGACACTCAGCTCACGCCAGCCGCAGCAGAAAAGAATCACGGGCACGCCGTCAACAATCTCGAACTGCAGCACCTCGGCCTGACCGAAGCCCTGGCCCGGTTCGCTGAGCGGCGGCTGCACCGTCCATTCGTCGAGATTTGCACTGGTCGCGTGACCGACCACTCCCCGCTCCTTGGGGTCGCCGTGATTGGCGCGCGCGGTGATGAGCATGTGCCAGATGGGGTCATGGGCGTTCAGTTTGAAAACGAAAGGGTCGCGCCAGGCCTGGTCGTGCCAAATCGAAAGGTCGAGCAGCTCGTAGTGTGCTGGGTCGGCCGTGACCAACGCCTCGCTAGATGGCTTGGTCCAGACATACAGGTCTGGCGATGTGGCCACGCCAACCGTCTGCACGTCGCCGCCATCCTCGCGAGAGGTGCCGGTGTAAAACATGCGCCACAGCCCGTCGTCGCCGCGAACCACAGAGCCAGTCCAGGTGGTCCACGAGTCAAAGGCAGGCGACTCGCTGACGATCAGGGCATCGCGCACGACATGCCAGTTGGTTAGGTCTTTCGAAATCGCGTGGCCGACAATCGGGTGGCGGTGGCGGCGAACCGGGTCGCCGAGTGCGCGACTGGCGTGCAGATAAAAAGCGTGGTGGTATTCGCCGTCGAAGGCATACCAGCTGTCCCAAATCCACTTGTCTGGCAGTCGAAGCGCCATGCACAGGCCTCTCTCTTATTCGCACCATTATGCCAAGCGATTAGGCTAGAACTGCCCTGGCCCCTATAGCTCAGGGGATAGAGCATCGCCCTCCGGAGGCGGGAGCGCAGGTTCGAATCCTGCTAGGGGCGCGTGAATAACTTCATCGAATGGATCCTGCACCCGCAAGCCATGATTCAGGCAGCCGGCGCATGGGCCGTCGTAGTCGCCTGTTTGATCGTCTTCGCAGAGACCGGGCTTCTGGTGGGCTTCTTCTTGCCCGGCGACTCTTTGCTCTTTGTCTCTGGCATGTTGATTGCTTCTGGTGACATCAAGATTTCGATCTGGTTATTCTGCGCGCTCATCATGGCTTCTGCCTGGCTGGGTGACCAACTCGGATACTGGATCGGCCGTCGAACCGGGCCTGCAGTTTTCAAGCGCCCGAACTCTAAGGTCTTCAATCACAAGAATGTCGAGCGGGCACACATCTTTTTTGAACGCTACGGTGCGCGAGCAGTGATTCTGGCTCACTTCGTTGCAATCATGAGAACCTTTGTGCCGGTGACAGCCGGCGTGGCCGAACTCGAATACGCAAAGTTTTTGCGCTACAACATCATTGGAGTGATCGGCTGGGCTTGGTCGATTCCGCTCCTGGGGCTCTTTCTAGGAAAGAACCAGCTCATCGCGAAGAACGTCGAGATTTTCACGGCGGCCGTTGTTGTCGTCAGTTTCATCCCCGTGATTCTCGAATGGGTCAAGCGCCGACGCGCTCGCTAGTTCGCGCGAAGGTATTCGATGAGTTGGCTCAGGGCCTGAGCCCTGTGACTAAAGGCGTTCTTTACCTCTGATTCGATTTCGGCAGCTGTTTGTTCGAAGCCCTCTGGGATGAATATCGGGTCGTAGCCGTGGCCGTTCGTGCCGCGCTCCTCGGTTGCAATCGAGCCAGGCCAGATTCCGGTGAACGAGATCTCTTCGTCGCCGTCGACGAGCGCGATGGTGCAAACAAATGCGGCCGCGCGGTGCTCGGAGGCAACGTCTTCTAGTTGGGCAAGCAGAAGCTG
>JBEGJS010000132.1:0-11179 GCA_041184485.1 Actinomycetota bacterium
CCCTTGTCTCGAGCGGGTAGGTAGCGCTCCTCGCCGCGCATCGCTCCGGCACGGGCCTCTTTGCGGGCCTCGGCCTCACGAAGTCGCTGGGCTCGAAGTGCCTCTGGAGACTTGCCGCCAACGAGTGGTTGCTTGCGCGCCTGTTGCTGCTGCTTGCGCGATGGGGTAGGGCGGCCCTTGCCGGAGGTTGTGTTCTCTTGTTCGCTCATTAGCATCCCTAAAAGTCGGTTTTCTGTTCATAAGATTACCCGTATGGCCAATCCAAACCTTTCAGCCGAAATCCCAGCCGAGCTAGTCGCAAGAGTCGAAGACATCGTTCAGCGAGCGTTTCCGTCATCCGTGGCCGAACTGGGCAAGCTGGTTCGCATCCCTGGCCTGGCGTGGCCATCGTTTGATCCCGATAATCTCGAGCGCAGCGCCCGCGCCGTAGCTGACCTAATCGACGGCACCGGCCTATTCGAAAAGGTTCACATCCTGCGTTCGAAATACACGGATGAGATCACGGGCAAAGAGCTCGTCGGCGCGCCAGCAGTTGTCGCGCGCAAGGATGCCGCCAACGGGGCGCCGCAGGTTTTGCTTTACGCCCACCACGACGTGCAGCCGCCGGGGGATGAGACCATCTGGAAGACGCCAGCCTTCGAGCCGACGCTGGTGAACGGTCGCATCTACGGCCGCGGAGCAGCCGACGACAAGGCGGGCATCATGGTGCACGTCACAGCGCTCAACGTCTTGCGAGAACTGCTCGGCGATAACCCTGATCTTGGGGTGACCGTGTTCATCGAGGGCGAAGAAGAGTATGGCTCGCCGTCTTTCTCGGCCTTCTTGCAAGAACACAAGGCCCTGCTTCAGGCCGACGTAATTGTCGTCGCCGACTCTGGCAACTGGACCAGCGACATCCCCGCCCTAACGACCACGCTTCGAGGCATGACCTCGGTTGAGTTCACCGTTTCGACTCTCGATCACGCCGTGCACAGCGGCATGTACGGCGGGCTGGTGCCAGACGCAATGACCGCAATGCTGCGCACCCTCGCCAGCCTGCACGCCGCCGATGGGTCCGTCGCCATCGAGGGCCTCGTCAGCGGGGTTGCCGATGACATCGACTACAGCGACGACCTTGCTCGCACCGACTCGGGAATTCTCGATGGCGTGGCCTTTATCGGCAGCGGGTCAATTGTCGACCGACTCTGGGCAAAGCCGGCGGTCACTGTTATTGGCATCGACGCCGTCTCGGTCGAGAAGTCGTCAAACACGCTTTTGCCGAGCATTCACGCCAAGGTGAGTCTGCGTCTTGCGCCTGGTGACACCGCCGAGAACGGCCTAGCGCGTCTCAAGGAACACCTCGCCAAGAACCTGCCGTTTGGCGCCCGCATCGAGTTTGGCGCAATCGAGCAGGGCAAGGGCTACAAGGCCGACACCGATGGATGGGCGGCTCAGCTGGTCAAGGCAGCCCTCGGCGCGGCTTTTCCGAATCCTGCTATCGAGATGGGCATCGGCGGTTCGATTCCGTTCATTGCAGAGCTCGTAGACACGTTTCCGGCCGCGCAAATCCTGGTTACAGGCGTCGAGGATGCCGATTCGCGAGCTCACTCGCCGAACGAATCTGTCGACCTCTTGGGCCTGCAGCGCGCGATGGTCGCCGAGGCACTGCTTCTTGTTGCGGGGAATGACCGACGCTAACCGCGGGTTTCGCAAGTTAGAATTTAGGCAGTCAAGAAAGCCGATCAAGGAGCAACCATGACCGAGACCATTACCCACGCAGTGACCCTTACCGATGCCGCGCGCGACAAGGTGCGAGCACTGTTGCTGGTCGAAAACGAGAGCCGTGTCGAGCAGGGCGAGGCAGAGCTGCGTCTGCGCCTCGAGGTTAAGACCGGCGGTTGCGCGGGCTTCGTCTACAGCCTCTTCTTCGACGAGGTTCTGGATGCCGAGAACGACTTGGTTCGAAATTTCGATGGCGTCGAGGTCGTTGTAGACCAGATGAGCGCACCTTTTGTCGATGGCGCAAGCATCGATTTCGAAGACACCATTCAGTCGCAGGGCTTCAAGATCGACAACCCAAACGCGGCGTCTTCGTGTGCCTGCGGAGACTCATTCAGCTAAATCGCCCGCGTTCTGCGATTGCAGCCGAAAACTTTGAAAACCCAGCCCGAAAAGGCTGGGTTTTTCGGCGTTTTCGGGGCTTTCAGCAGGCCCAAACGCTTAGACTTAAGCCGTAAGAATTCACTTCCGAAGGGTCGATTGTGCCTCAAAAGCGTGGTCTCAAGTGGGCGTTAGCCCCAGCCGCAATCTCTCTCGTTCTAGCTTTGTCAGGTTGTTCTGCTGAAGACCCGACCGCCGGCGCTCTGCCTGGCGATTCGCTAAACGCGACCAACCACACTCAAGAAATTACGGTTCTCTGGAACTGGTCTTGGATCGTCCTGTTTGCCGTCGGTATCATCGCGTGGGGTCTCATGGCCTGGGCGCTCATCGCCTACCGTCGTCGCAAGGGAGACAACACCCTTCCTCCGCAACTTCGCTACAACAACCCGATCGAGACGCTGTTCACCATCGTCCCGCTGATTCTCGTTATCGGTTTCTTCGCGTTCACCGCAAAGACCATGGACCACATCGAGACTGGTCCTGCGAACTCTGATCTCACCATCCAGGCAATCGGCAAGCAGTGGTCTTGGGACTTCAACTACACCGACGAAGACGTCTATGACTCGGGAATCCAGGCTCAGAATGGCACCGAAGAGGGAATCCCAACCCTGTACCTGCCAGTCAACAAGACGGTTGAAATCGACCTGCAGAGCCGCGATGTAATTCACTCGTTCTGGGTC
Source organism: Actinomycetota bacterium (assembly GCA_041184485.1). GTDB lineage: Bacteria > Actinomycetota > Actinomycetes > Actinomycetales > Microbacteriaceae > Rhodoluna. Next base: position 2,820 of record JBEGJS010000132.1, read on the forward strand.
GTCGACTTCCTCTACAAGAAGGACGTCTTTCCGGGTCGCTGGAACAAGATTTACTTCACTCCAACCAAGATCGGTGTTTTCGAGGGCAAGTGTGCCGAACTCTGTGGCGAGTTCCACTCGGCGATGCTCTTCAACGTGGCCGTGCTCTCGGAGGCCGACTATAAGTTGCAGATCGAAAAGCTTCGTGCCGCTGGTCAGACCGGCCAGCTGCCGATCGAAAACTCTCGCAATGGCAACCTTCCCGGCGACAACCCAAACGTTAGGGGCTAATCAAAATGGCTACTGCAACTCTCACCGCACCTAGCACCGGCGCAGTCCGCAAAGATAAGGGCCGCCTGGTCGTCGACTGGTTGACCACCACCGACCACAAGAAGATCGGCTACCTGTACCTAATCACCTCGATCGTTTACTTCATGATCGCCGGTGTGATGGCGCTCGTCATCCGTGCCCAGCTGGCAGCGCCAAACCTCAGCATCGTGCCAACCAAGGAGCAGTACAACCAGCTCTTCACCATGCACGGCACGATCATGCTGCTAATGTTTGCGACCCCGCTGTTTGCCGCCTTCGCCAACATCCTGATGCCGGTTCAAATCGGTGCCCCGGATGTAGCGTTTCCGCGTCTGAACGCCGTTGCCTACTGGTTCTACTTCTTCGGCTCGTTCGTTGCCGTTGCTGGCTTCTTCACCCCTCAGGGTGCAGCATCCTTTGGATGGTTCGCCTACGCTCCGCTTTCAAACACGACATTCTCACCGGGCCTCGGTGGTGACCTGTGGGTCTTTGGTCTCGCGCTCAGTGGTTTCGGAACCATCATGGGTGGTGTCAACTTCATCACCACGATCTTGACCATGCGCGCCCCTGGCATGACCATGTTCCGTCTGCCGATCTTCACCTGGAACACCCTGGTCACCTCGATCCTCGTGATCATGTGCTTCCCTCCGCTTGCAGCAGCACTGTTCGCCCTTGGTGCAGACCGCAGGTTTGACGCACACATCTTTGACCCCGCTAACGGTGGCCCGATGCTGTGGCAGCACCTGTTCTGGTTCTTCGGCCACCCAGAGGTTTACATCCTTGCTCTGCCTTTCTTTGGCATCGTGTCTGAGATCTTCCCGGTCTTCAGCCGCAAGCCGATCTTTGGCTACAAGACGCTGATTTACGCAACGATTGCGATCGCCGCACTCTCGATGACCGTGTGGGCTCACCACATGTACGTCACCGGTTCGGTACTGCTTCCGTTCTTTGCGTTCACAACGATGCTCATCGCGGTTCCAACGGGCGTGAAGGTCTTCAACTGGATCGGAACCATGTGGCGAGGCTCGATCACGTTCGAGACTCCGATGCTGTTCTCGCTCGGCTTCTTGACCACCTTCATCTTCGGTGGTCTCACCGGTGTGATTCTCTCGTCGCCAACTCTCGACTTTCACCTGAGTGACTCGTACTTCGTGGTTGCGCACTTCCACTACGTGGTGTTCGGAACCGTCGTGTTCGCAATGTTCGCGGGCATCTACTTCTGGTACCCAAAGATGACCGGAAAGCTGCTCAACGAGCGACTCGGCAAGATTCACTTCTGGCTGCTGTTCATCGGCTTCCACACCACGTTCTTGGTGCAGCACTGGCTCGGCGTCGCCGGCATGCCACGTCGCTACGCCACCTACCTGGTCAGCGACAACTTCGACCTGGGCAACCAGATCTCAACGCTCGGTGCAGCCATCCTTGGTCTTTCGATGCTTCCGTTCCTCTGGAACGTCTACTGGACCCACCGCAAGGGCGTTCGCACGACTCTCAACGACCCTTGGGGCTTCGGCCGTTCGCTCGAGTGGGCAACCGGTTCGCCGTTCCCGCGCCACAACTTCACCTCGATTCCACGTATCCGCTCGGAGTCTCCTGCGTTTGACCTGAACCACCCAGAGTTCGCAGCGCCAGAGGCCAAGGCCGACGCTAAGAAGAAGGGATAGTCGCATGAGATTCAATGCACGTCTATTCGTTTTGCTCACCGTTTTCTATGCGCTGGCAGCTGTGGGCTACGGTCTAACCAGCTACTACCTGCCTGGCACCGACAACACCGGCAACGTGATTGCTCCTGAGAACCGCCACGTCGAGATCATCGGCACCGCTGCTATCGGCATGCTCGTGTTTATGTCGGCGTTTATTGCCTTCTACCTGAACAAGACCCACAAGACTCAGGGCCCTGTGCCAGAAGACCGCCTGGATGCAACCATCGAAGAGGGCGAGGCCGAAATCGGCTTCTTCAACGCCTTCAGCTGGTGGCCGTTCTGGCTAGGTCTTTTTGCGGCCGTCGCGTTTGCCTCGCTCGCCGTCGGCTGGTGGCTGTTCTGCATCGGCCTGCCGTTTGCGCTGATCGCAGTGTTTGGTTTCGTCTTCGAAAACCACCGCCGCGATTACGCGCACTAAGACACCGCACTACTTGAGAAACCCCGGGCCCTTCGGCTCGGGGTTTCTATTTATGCCTGTTCGTTAAACGAGTAGACGGGCAGGTTAAATTGCAGGCAGAGTCCACCAAGTGTGCTTTGTGAAAGTTGGACTTTGCCACCATGCTGCTCGGCGACGGCGTTCATGATGCTTAAACCCAGCCCAGACCCACCAGAGTCTCGACTCCTAGACTTATCAAATCGCGTGAACTTCGTAATTTCAGACGTGTATGCATCGGCGGGTAATCCAGTTCCGGAGTCTTCAATTCGCACGTTGACGAAGTTCCCCACCAAGCTGACTTCGAACTTTATAGTGCAGTCGTCTGCGACATGGCGAGAGAGATTCGACGTCGCATTTTCGGCCAGCACGGTCAGCAGTCTGTGGGATCCAAGCACATGTAAGTTTGGTGAGATCGAAGCGCTGATCGTTCTCTGGGGATGCAAGTGTCTCAGGTCATTGACGGCCTCGGCGAAGATGGCACTCACATCGACTGCGACGACTTCATCTAGGTTTCCGTCTTCGATCTCAGCTAGCAGTAGAAGGTCTTGGATGAGTGACTGCATGCGATCAATTTGGCTTCGGATACGTGTATAACTGCGGCGAAGGGAGTCCTGGTCGAGGGTCTGACTTTGAGATGCAAGTTCGAAATAGCCGCGAATTATGGTGAGAGGGGTTTTTAGCTCATGGCTAGCGTCCGCGATAAAGTCCTTCATCCGCACATGGTTTCGCTTTTCCTGCGCAACCGCATCCTTTAGGGATTCCACCATGGAAGCCAGCGCTCCGCTAAGCACGTCTAGCTCAGATTTACCCAGTGGTTTCGTGATTTCTAGGCTGTAGTCACCTTGGGCTATTTCATTGGCTTGTTTTGTTAGTCTCTCGACGCGACTCAGGTCTCGACGGGTCAGAAAGTACAGTGACAGAGCGCCAATCGCCACTGCTAGCGCTGTAAAGCCAGTTAGGTACATCAGCCGGTTAGCCAAGAGCCGGTCACTGGACTCAAGTGAGGTCGCAAAGAGAATGTACTCGTCGTCTGGCAGTTTTATCGCGCGAAGCCTGAATCGGTATCCCACATTGGGACTCACCGTTATCGAATGCCTTGAAGCTTCGTCCAGACTAGTTGCACTTGGCGGCGAATCAAGGACACCGGTGGTCTCACCCAGCACTGATAGGTCTTTGTTGATTGAGTAGAAAGCGACTTCAGTGTCATTTCCCGCCGTTCCCAATGTCACGAGGGCTGAACCAAGTGGGTCAGACGTCTTATTGGCGTACGAATATAGGCGCTCTAGATTGAGGTCAATTCTCTGCAACTCCGTCGTTGAGGCAGTGACGAGTTCCGCTGCTCCAAAGCCCACGGAGACCGCGGCCGAGGTAAGCGAACAGGCGAGGATTAATTTCGTTCTAAGACGCACTTTAGACGCTACGCTCCCGGATCTATCTGAAATCCAAGCCCACGAACCGTCTTTATGCCCTGCCACTCTGGAGTGTGCAGTTTCTTGCGGAGGTATGAAATATAGGTGCTGACCACATTCGAATCGGCGCGAAAACCGATATTCCAGACTTTGCTCAGAAGAGTTGCCTTCGTCACCAGTTTTCCTGGACTTTGCATAAGAACTTGAAGCAAGTAGAACTCTGTGGGGGAGAGTTCGACGGGCTCGCCCCGAAGGAAGACTTGGTGGACATCTTCATCGAGCACAATCGGGCCGCAAACCAATCGAGTGTGGGCCTCAGTCTTAGGCATGGTGCGTCTAAGGACAGCCGCTACCCGCAGTGCAAGCTCTTCAAGGCCGAATGGCTTGGCCACAAAATCATCGGCGCCGAGACGCAGCGCCGTAGTGATGTCCTCTTTGCCGTTTCGGGCACTCAACATAATGATCGGAGTTTGATCTTGTGCCGCTCGCAACTGCTCGATAAACGCCAGACCATCCATGTGAGGCATGTTTATATCAGAGATGATCAGATTGAATCGGGCCTGAGTCGCTGAGGCTAGAGCAGATGCCCCATCCGCAGCAGTAACTACCTCATAGCCGATTAGGCGAAAAGAGTCGCCAAGGAGCTCGCACATGCCTGGCTCGTCATCGACCACCAAGAGCCGCGCCTTCATCGTCTCTCCATGGTTCAAATCTAGTTTGTCATCATCTGCGCGGGTAAAACTGTCAGACGGCTGGATCGAAATTCTTATGATCCTCACACGATTTGTGCTGCAGACTTATTCTTACTTCCGCACAAGAAGGGATTACTCGATTGAAGATTGGTTCTGGGGCTAGACGGGGACTTGCCGTTGTCTGCAGCCTAGCCGCTTTCGTTGTTATGGGTGCCGATGGGAGCATCCCAGCAGCTGCGTCTCCTGCCAGCCTGTCTTCCGCATCGAGCTCCAACGTGCAACTTTCTCCCCAGGTGCAAGTTGTTGTAGGCAAAGTGCTCGCCGCTTATCGCGACTACCAGTTAGCAAATGATCTCTATTCGTCGCGTCTAAGAGCCAAAAAGTCTGCTCGGGTTCAGTATGAATCAGCCATGAAGACTTGGCAGGTTTTTCAGAAGGCCAAAACTAAAGCCAAACAGCAGATCGGAAAGTCCTTCAAGGAATCCGTTAATCGGGCGAACGATGCCTATGCCGCAGCAAGCACAGCCGGCACAGATGGATCAGCAATAGCTGAGGCCAAGGCTGTTAGAAACACAGCGATTGCGCTAGCAAGCATCGCCCGAAGTGCCGCGTTGCGAACCATTGACCTGCGGGCAGAAAAGCCTTCAAAGTACCCAAAGCAGTAATCTCAAACTCGCATATACCTCGTTCAGATCTCACACGATTCTCATATAGCCCACTAGCCAAACTCTTCCTGAGGAACATTTCAGGATGGAAGAGTTTAGATGAGTTTGTATCAGGGACAGCCCGGCTCGTCTCCGGCGACTTTGGTCGAAATCTTCGAGGCTACCTGCTCTAAGTATCCAAACGCGGTCGCCATTTCGACTGAAAGTGAGTCGCTTACCTACAGAAAACTGCGTCGCCGTGCACAGCGAATTGCGGCGCGTTTGAAGAAGTTGGGTGTCGGGCCCGGAGATCGTGTCCTTATTCAGCTCGAAACAGGCACGTGCAGCCTTTATGAAAATATTCTCGGTGTCTTATGGTCAGGCGCGGCGTACGTCCCCATCGACTTCGAAGACTCCGCTGCCAGGGCCGAATATGTCGCTGAGCAGGCAGCTGTTGTAGCCACCATCAATGCAGAGGGAATCGCGCTGCATAAATCGGGCTCAGGGGCATTGAGTTCGGTGACACCGGCCGACGATGCCTGGGTGATGTTCACCTCAGGCAGCACTGGCAAGCCTAAGGGGGTTGCGATTCAGCACTCGGCGGCAGCCAATCTTGTTCTTGCAGAGAAAGCCTTATTCCTCAAGGAGCGCCCACTTACGGTTCACGACAACGTGGCGGCTTCGCTCTCTCCATCCTTTGATGCCTCAGTAGAAGAAATCTGGTTGGCATGGGCCAGCGGTGCTACTCTCGTGCCCATCTCGAGACAGGTACTAACGTCGGGCCCAGATCTCGCAGCACATTTAAGTGCGCTGGAGATCACGGCTTTCTCCACCCTGCCCAGTATCGCTCGGTTTCTCGTCGGTCACGAATTTGACCATCTGAGGCTACTCATTCTTGGCGGAGAGGCCCTCGGCGAAGCACTCGCTGTGTCGCTAGCGCGGGAGAATCTAGAGGTTTGGAATACCTACGGGCCTACCGAAACAACGGTGATTGCCACTGCGGCGCTCTTGTCCCTACAAACTCCGGGAACCATTGGCACCCCTCTCGCAGGGGTGGCCGTGGCTGTTGTTAATGATGATGGCGCACTAGTTAGTCTGGGGGAGACTGGCGAGCTGGTGATTTCGGGTGCCGGTCTGGGTAGGTACATAGACGTCAATCTCGACAAAGAGAAGTTTGCATCCTTGCCCCGTCTAGGTTGGAATCGCGCATACTTCACCGGAGACTATGTGCAATCAACACCTTATGGGTTGGTTTTTGCGGGGCGCGTCGATGACCAGGTAAAGATTGCCGGCAAACGCATAGATCTGAATGAAATTCAAGAAGCGGCCCTGGCGGTGACAGGTGTGACAGGTGCGGCAGCTCTTTCGCGAAAGAGTGATGAAGAGGAAGCCAGAGTTGCCCTAGTGCTCACGCTTTCTCCGAACGCCCGTGTCGAAGAAGTTCGTCGTGCTGTGTTGGATTCGCTTCCGGCTGGGATATCGCCACTTTTTTCAGTCGTGGATGACTTGCCGAGACTTCCTTCGGGCAAGGTAGACAGGTCTGCAATCCGATGGCCTGCGGAGGCCGATATTGGCGAACCAAGCGAGGACATGACTGCGATTGCGCGGCGATTCGCAAAAGTGCTGCGACTCAGATACGTATCTGGAACCGCGGATTTTTTTGCTGAAGGCGGCACGAGCATCAAGGCGGCCCAGCTCGCGGTGGAACTCAGGGAGTCTTACCCCTCGGTGACGGTGGCAGATATCTACAAATCGCCAACACCAGAGGCGCTGCAGAAGAGCCTTGAGGGCAGACAGTCTCAACCAAACAACTCGAATAACACCTTGCGACCTTCTAGGGTATTCGGCGGGCTTCAGGTGCTTGTCTCCTGCCTCGTTACTGCAATTTCAGGAATGTTTTTTGTTGCCATAACCGGTGCATTTTTACGAATGATTGCCTCCTATGACCAGGGCTCGAGCTTCTGGCTATTCTTTCCGCTATTTGTACTGATCTTTCCTGGACTAGTTCGAACGCTGCTTGCCGGCGGCCTAGTGAGGGCTGTGACTCTTGGCGTTCGGGCGGGACTTTATCGAAGAGCGGGAATCGTCCACTTTCGACTATGGCTGGCGGAGCGAATCGTTGCACTCTTTCAGGTTGCAGAGCTTACGGGCACCCCTTGGATCAAACTGTTCGCAAGAATAACTGGATCAACTTTGGAACCAGGCGTCTCTCTTGAAACTTTGCCGCCAGTCTGGGGAGGGCTTGAAGTTGGGCGAGGAACAAGCATCGAACGAGATGTTCACATCTCGGGATGGGCTTGTGAGGCAGATCAGATAGTTGTTGGCGCCAACTCGATCGGCGAAAATGTGCGGATTGGTCATCGAACTTGCCTGCAACCCGGCACCAAAGTCACGTCAAATGTAGAAATTGAGTCTGGTGCGCTGGTTGATTCCGATGTGGCAAACTCGGGTTTCTATGAAGGTTCGCCATTGCGTCATGGCCAGACAAAGTTCTGGCCGCGAGTGGAAGCCCCGGTGTCAGGATTTTGGAAAAAACTTCGCCTCCTGGTGCCTTCGCTGCTTCAAATAATGTCTTTGGTCCAGTACGCACCGCTGGTGCTCGTATTCGTATTTTTCGGGCCCAAAGTCACTGACGTTGCTCAAATTGCTTTCTGGTTTGTCCAGAATGGAGTTTTCTTTGCGCCTATGGTGCTAGTCACAAATGCGCTCTTGACAGGGCTTCTTATTCGTATCGTGTCAAGGCGCGTTAGAGAGGGTCACTATGGGGAAGACAGTGCCGAGGGTTTTTGCTCTTGGTTTGTTGAAAAGCTCATTCAGAGGTCGAGGGAGGATTCTTTCTGGATTTATGCCTCCAGCATCACGCCGCTCTGGATTCGGCTTCTTGGTGGTCGCGTAGGTCGAAATTGTGAAATCTCGACACTTAATGGGCAAGTGAGCCTCTTAGAGCTGGGGGATGAGTGTTTCCTGGCAGACGACGCTTCGGTTTCGCCTCGTGAGTCTAAAAACGGGTGGGTTTTTCTAGGTCGTTCCAGCCTAGGAAGACGGGTGTTCGTCGGGAACAGTGCTACTCTGCCAGCCAAGTCAAACGTTCCCGATGAAGTGCTGCTAGCCGTAGCTTCAGCCGCACCTCGCATGCCCGTTGCAGGCGCTTCTTACATAGGCTTGCCACCCATTGAATTCCCAAGACA
>JBEGJS010000133.1:0-8944 GCA_041184485.1 Actinomycetota bacterium
AAAAGTTGGCATTCACTTTTGAGCGATGTCATTATTTTATACGGAAGTGCGAGAACGTTCTCGCAATTTCTCGCAAAAAGTAATAACAACTTTCTAACAAGGAGATACGCATGAATCGTTCACTGAAGACGATGACCGCTGTTGCCGCTGCTGCCGCACTTTCGATTGGTTTCGTTAGCGCAGGCCACGCTGCAACTCAGACCAAGATTGCCTTCGTAATGGGTGCAGAAGCTGACCCATTCTTTCAGGCAATGAAGGTCGGTGCACAGGCTCAGGCCACCGCATCGAACGTCAACTTGATCTGGCAGGGCGACCCATCGCACTACGACGTACAGACCCAGGTTCCAATTGTTGACAGCGTTATCAGCCAGGCCCCAGACGGCCTCGTTCTGATTCCAACCGACCCAACCGGCCTACAGGCTTCGTCGGACAAGGCTGTTGCAGCTGGCATCCAGGTTGCAAACGTCGACACTCACGTTGCTGACCTGTCGAAGGTTCTTACCTTCATCACCGGTGACAACGCAGACGGTGGCGCAAAGGCTGCTGACGCAATCGCCAGCGCAATCAAGTACACCAAGGGCAAGACCTACCAGGTCGTCGTTGGTCTGACCTCGAAGACCGCAACCACCAACGTTGCACGTCTAAACGGCTTCAAGGCACGCATTGCTGCGAAGTACTCGGGCATCAAGATCAAGGACGTTGCTTACTCGGCATCGAACCCACAGACCGCCTCGTCGAACGTCAACAACTGGCTGACCAAGTACCCGAAGCTCAACGGTATCTTCGCTATCGATGGCACCAACGCCTCGGGCGCTGCTGCTGCTCTGCAGTCGAAGAAGCTCGTTGGCAAGGTTGCTCTCGTTGGTTACGACGCTTACCCAGCTAACGTTGCTCTGCTGAAGAAGGGTGTCTTCACCGCACTCATCGCTCAGGACCCAGCTGCTGAGGCACGCCTCGCAATCAAGACCCTGGTTGCCAAGATCGTCAACGGCAAGAACCCAGCCAAGCGCGATGTTGTTATCCCGAACGTTGCTCTAACCAAGAGCACCTCGGCTGCCAACCTCAAGAAGTACACCTACGTAGCTAACTAAGTACGTAGCCAAGTAATACAAACCAAAGGGTAAAAAATGACCGACAGCAAGCAAGATCAGCTGAAACCCGCCGGAATCGGCGCGGGCATCGCGAAGTTGTTCTCAAACCAGAGCATCCTGCTCGTAGCAGTAATCCTGGTTCTAGGAGTCTTCTTCTCGATTCAGTCTGGCGGAGACTTCGCCAAGGTGATGGTGTTCAACAACATCCTCACCGACTGGGGATCCATCATCTTGCTTGCTGTCGGTCAAACCCTTGTTGTGATTAGCGGCGGCATCGACCTCTCGGTTGGTGCCACCGTTTGTCTCAGCTCGGTGGTCTCAGCCTTCGTGATGATGAATGTCTTCAAGTGGGATGGAACGGTCACCGGAGATGCAGCAACCGTGCCACTTCTTGTTGGCACCCTGGTCTCGGTTCTAACCGGAGCAGCAGTAGGCGCTGTAAATGCCGTTCTCATCAACGTCGCCAAGATTGTGCCATTCATCGCCACCCTGGCCACCCTTTCGGCCGCCGGCGGACTCGCGATCATCATCTCTGGTGGTCAGCCGCTTCAGGGCCCAAACAACTTCGCGCTGATCTCGGCGTTCGGTGACCCTCGACTCAACCCCTTCTCTTTCATGATCATCGCCGTAATCGTCGTGGTGATCATCGCAGGCCTCTTCATCCACAAGGCCAAGCTAGGTCTCTACACCTACGCAATCGGATCGAACACCTTTGCCGCCCGCGGTGCAGGAATCAACGTCGAGCGTCACCTCACCAAGGTCTATGTGCTCTCTGGCGTATTCGCCGGCCTCGGCGGCATGTACTCATACATTCGCCTTGGCGCTGGCTCGCCAACCTCGGGTGCCGGCATGGAGCTTTATGCAATCGCGGCAACCGTAATCGGTGGCGCATCGCTCATGGGTGGCGTCGGGCGCATCCTAGGAACCGTTTTGGGAACCCTGGTGCTCTACACCGTGCAGTCTGGTCTGCTCATGATCAACGTTTCGCCTGACTGGAAGCAGATTGTGGTTGCGATTCTCATCGCTGGTGCGGTTGCGGTTCAAGGCTTCAAGTTCACCAGCAAGAGGAGCAAATAATGTCCTTCGAGACCGTCTATGAAGTTCGCAATGTCTCAAAGCGCTACGGCTCGGTCGTGGCCCTCGACGATGCTTCGCTAAAGATTGGCGCCGGTGAGGTCGTTGGCCTGGTTGGCGACAACGGCGCCGGCAAGTCGACCCTGGTCAAGGTGCTTTCGGGTGCTCACCAGCCTGACGGCGGCCAGATTCTCTTGGATGGCGAAGAGCACGTTTGGCACTCGCCAAAGGTTGCCCTCGAAGCCGGCGTCGAGACTCTCTATCAGGAGTCTGGTTTGGCCCCGCACCTGACCGTGGCGCAGAACGTTTTCTTGGGTCGCGAGATTCCGGTCAAGGGAATCCTCGGCAAGATGGGCTTCTTGGCTCGCAAGAAGATGGCAGCTGACGCAGAGGCAGACCTCGAGCGAATCGGCATCGCCTTCGCTTCTTCGGGTCGTCCGGTTTCGGCGCTCTCTGGTGGTCAGCGTCAGGCCGTTGCCATCGGTCGCTCGGTGACCTGGGCCCGCAAGGTAATCATTCTCGATGAGCCAACCAACCACCTAGGCGCACGCCAGGCCGGCGAGGTTTTGCACATCATCGAGAACGCCAAGAAGCAGGGCCTCGGAGTCGTGTTTATCTCGCACACCCTGCCACACGTGCTTCAGGTGTGTGACCGCATCGTGGTTCTGCGCCTCGGCAAGATCGTCAAGGATGCCCCGGCCAGCTCGTTCACCAACGAGACCCTGCTGGGTTACATCACCGGCGCGATTCAAACGCTTCAAGAGGATGCCGAATAGGCGCCTCTTGATGTTGACCTCTTCATTGGTTGACTCCTAAGAGAAAAGACGGCCTTCGGGTCGTCTTTTCTTTTGCCAGATAGCCTTGAAGGCGAAAGCAAAGGTGTTGGTTTTGAAGTTTTTTGCGAGCGGGCTGCTCTTTGACAACGACGGGGTGTTGGTCGATTCGCACGAGGCGGCGCTAGAGGCTTGGGCCCAGTGGTCGCGCGAGTTTGCGCCTGACTTTAACTGGGATGTGCCCGAGAACGCTGGGCGGCGGGCCGAAGACAAGGTGCGCGAGCAGGTCGAGGCTTCGCTCGTTGATGCCGCCATCGATCGCATCAACGAGCTCGAGCAGCTCAGCGCGCACCTGACCTTGGCCCTGCCAGGCGCAGTCGAACTGTTGGCCGCGCTCAAGCCCGGCACCTGGACAGTCTGCACCTCGGCCAACCCGAACCTCGGGCGTGCGCGCCTGGCAGCCGCCGGCTTGCCGATTCCGACGCAGCTGGTGACCTCGCACGATGTCGAGCGCGGCAAGCCGCACCCCGACCCCTATTTGCTCGGTGCCCAGCGGCTGGGTTTTGACCCTGCCGACTGCGTCGTCTTCGAAGACGCCGCCGCCGGTGCCGACGCCGGCATTGCCGCCGGGGTTGGCCTCGTTGTTGGAGTATCCGAGCGTGCCCTCGAAACGGCAGCCGATATCGTGGTTCGAGATCTTCGGGGAATCACCTTCGACGGCGAAGTGTTGACGGTCCCAGACAAGAACCGCCTGCGTTAGCCTTAGGTTCACTGAGTTAGAGGAGCCCCCGTGAGTGAAGTTACTTTTTATGGTGCCGACTGGTGCAGCGATTGCCGTCGCTCGAAGTCTCTGCTGAACACCCTCGGTGTCGAATATGACCTCAAAGATGTCGAGGCCGACAAAGCAAACGCGGATGCCGCCCAGGCGCTCTCGGGCCGCACGAACATTCCAGTAGTTCAGTTTGCCGACGGCGTGATCTTGGTCGAACCATCCGACGCCGTTTTGCACGCCGAGCTCAAGGTTCGCGGGCTCGTCAAATAAAGTTCTAGGCAATCTGGCCTCGGTCGGGTAGCCTAGTAATTGTTACGTTGCAGTAACACTCATTTAGTCGTTTGCAGCACTTCGTTAGTGCCAGTCTTTTCCTTCGTTTGAGAGTTCGCCGTTTTGCGAACATGTTCTCGTGTGTAGGTCCAGCGCAGTTCGACTAGCCGAATCGATCGTCTACTCCACGGTCGAGACCACACACAACATAAAAGGAAAAAAACCATGCCAAATAATGGCAATTCAAACGCGCGCGCTCCGAAAAAGGGCGGCTTCAAGCCTGCTGGTGCACCTCACCGTGCAGCCGGCGCAGAACAAAACCGCAAACCACGTCACAGCTCGGATGACCGCGCTCGACGCACCTCGGCCTGGGAGCCTCGCGACGACCGTCGCCCAAGCTCCTCTGCCGCACCTCGCGAGATGGGCAACGGTCGCCAAGACCGCGGCCGCGACTGGACTCCACCTGCAGACCGCGATGCTCGCGGTGGCGCACCTCGCCGTTCGTTCGGCGACCGCGACAACCGTCCGGCTCGCGATGACCGCGCCCCTCGTTATGACCGTGACGACCGCGCACCGCGTCGTGACTTTGGCGATCGTGACTCGCGTCCGGCACGCGATGACCGTGGCCCACGTCGTGACTTTGGTGACCGTGACTCGCGTCCAGCACGCGATGACCGTGCCCCACGCCGTGACTTTGGCGACCGCGACAGCCGTCCGGCACGTGACTTCAGCCGTGACGACCGCGCACCGCGTCGTGACTTTGGTGACCGCGACAGCCGTCCGGCTCGCGACGATCGCGCACCACGCTTTGAGCGCGATGACCGTGCTCCTCGCCGTGACTTTGGCGACCGCCCACAGCGCGACCGCTTCTTTGAGGGCAGCGATCGCCCGCGTCGCGACTTCGGCGCCGACCGCAACGGCCAGCGCAGCGACCGCGTAGAACGCGACCGCAGCCGTGACCGTGCATTCGACGGCGCTCGCTCGGGCAACCCAAACAAGAAGGCATTCTTCGAAGATGTAGTGCTCGAACGTCTCGACGCAGTCGAGGCATCCGAGGCAATCACCGTTGACAGCTTCGCCGACATGAACCTGCACCCAAAGATCCTGGTCGCACTGACCGGCATGGGAGCAGAGACTCCGTTTCCGATTCAGGCTTCGACGATTCCTGCAGCAACCGAGGGCCGCGATGTTCTCGGCCGCGGCAAGACCGGTTCGGGCAAGACCATCGCCTTCACCGTGCCACTGGTTACGAAGCTCGTTGCCGGCGGTTCGCAGCCTCGCAAGCCAGGCAAGCCTCGCGCGCTGATTCTTGCGCCGACTCGTGAGCTGGCCGACCAGATCGACCGCACCGTGAACGGCATCGCCCGCCCAGTCGGTTTCTACACCACCTGCATCTACGGTGGCGTGCCACAGCGTCGTCAAGAGAACGCCATGAGCCGTGGAGTCGACATCGTCGTTGCCACCCCAGGCCGCCTCGAAGACCTCATGGCTCAGGGCATCGTTGACCTCAGCGAAGTCGAAACCGTAGTCGTGGATGAAGCAGACCACATGTGCGACCTCGGCTTCATCGAGCCGGTTCGCCGCATTCTGCGTGCCGCTGGTGACTGCCAGAAGCTGCTGTTCTCGGCGACCCTCGACCGCGAGGTTGACTCGCTGGTCAAGGAGTTCCTGCCTAACCCATACGTGTATGAAGTGCCGAACGAAGAAGAAGACCACACCAACATCGAGCACCGCGTGCTCATGGTCGACATCGACGACCGCAGCCAGGTGCTGCTTCGTCTCGTTCAAGGCGAGGGCAAGTCACTCATCTTCACCCGCACCAAGATGACCGCGGAGCGTTTGAGCGAGAGCCTGACTCAGGCCGGTGTTCCAGCCGCTCGTCTGCACGGTGACCTCAACCAGAACCAGCGAAACCGCAACCTCGAGCGCTTCACCAAGGGCGCTGTTCGCGTCTTGGTCGCCACCGATGTTGCCGCTCGCGGCATCCACGTGGATGACGTTCAGCTCGTCGTTCAGGTTGATCCACCAGAGGAATACAAGACTTACCTGCACCGCTGTGGCCGCACCGGTCGCGCCGGCAAGGATGGCGTTGTCGTGACCCTCGTGCCGCGCAGCCGTCGTCGCCGCATGGAGGACCTGCTGCGTCGCGCAGAGCGCCCGGGCATCTTTGACGAGGTTCGCCCGAGCAGCCCGCTGCTCGAGCAGCTCGCCGGCCCGATCGCCCCACCGCCGGCACCTGAGGTTCTTGACTTCGGTGACTCGCGTGGCGGCCGCACCGGCGGTGCCCGTGGAGGCGATCGTGACCGCGGCCCTCGTGCCGGCGGCGACCGCGACCGCGGCTACCGTGGCGGCAGCAAGGGCAACTTTGGCGGAAACGGCAAGGGTCGCTGGGCTGACAAGCCAAACGGCGAGCCTCGCCCACGCGCCCGCAAATTCCAGGGCGAGTAGTCAAAAATAACGACTCTGCACTAATAAAAAGACCCCGAAGCGATTCGGGGTCTTTTTGTCTTTGCCCACACTTAGGCTTTAGCCATGAAGTCAAAGATGATTGCCCTCGCCCTGTCATGCGCGCTCGCGCTCGGGCTCTCGCCGCTTGCCTCGGGCAGCGCCAGCGCCGCATCCGCGCCAGTTGCCGCTTCTGCCGCCGCCACTCCGGCTTGGGCAAAGAACGCCGTCGTCTACGAAGTGAACGTGCGAGACTTCACCGCCGCCGGAACTTTTAAGTCTTTCGCCACCAGCCTGCCCCGCCTGCGCGCGATGGGCGTCAACGTGCTCTGGTTCATGCCGATTTACCCCATTGGCGAAGTCAACCGCAAGGGCACCATGGGCTCGCCCTACTCGGTTGCCAACTACACGGCGGTGAATCCCGATTTAGGCACATCCGCGGATTTTAAAAACCTGGTCACGCTCGCCCACAGCAACGGCTTCAAGGTGGTTCTCGACTGGGTTGCGAACCACAGCGCCTTCGACAACCCATGGACCACCGCCCACAAGGATTGGTACACCCAAGACGCCGATGGCAAGATCATCTGGCCCGCCGGCACCGACTGGAACGACGTTGCCGACCTTAACTACGACAAGCCTGCGATGCGCACGGCCATGATCAACGCCATGAAGTCGTGGATCACCGACTACGGAGTCGACGGCTTCAGATGTGACGCTGCTGGCATGGTGCCGACCGACTTCTGGAACCAGGCAGCCACCGCGCTGCGTGCCATCGACCCAAAGAACCCGCCGTTCATGCTGGCAGAAACCCAGGATGTGCCCGACCTGCTCGATAGCGCATTCGTTGCAGACTACGGTTGGCACCTCAAAGACATCCTGTATGCGTTTGGCAACGGCACGGGGGTCAAGGGCGACTTCAACATGAACCAGCTCGGCAACCTGACCTCCTACCCAAAGGGCACTTATCCGCTGGTCTTCATCACCAACCACGATGAAAACTCGTGGACCGGCTCGCTCTCGAAGCTCTATGGCAACGGGGTAAAAGCCATGGCGGCTCTTTCGTTCACGGTGCCAGGAATGCCCCTGATCTACAACGGGCAGGAGGTCGGCTCAAACAAGCAGCTGCAATTCTTTGAGAAAGACCTAATCGACTGGAACCTGACCTCGGCAAGCGCCAAGGCCAACATCGCCTTCTATACCCGCCTGATCAGCCTGAAACACAAGAATCCGGCGCTTTTCAACGGTGTTGCCGGTGGCCCATTTGCGATGGCCAAGAACGACAGCATCAAGGTGCTCAGCTTTAGCCGCACCAAGGGCACAAACCGCGTTTACGCTCTGGTGAACGCGTCGAACCTGAGCCAGACCACAACCGTTCAGTGGGGCAAGGATGGCAAGAGCTATTACCGCCTAACTGACGGCAAGCGCGTAGTCATGGGCGGCACGGTGAAATACACGCTGAAGCCTTGGCAGTATCAGGTCTGGTCGACGGTCGCGCCATAGTCGGGGCATCCGGGGTTGCATCCCCGTTGCTTGCCGCCTAAACTTATAGGTAGCCAAAGACCGCCGGTTTCGGTGTCGTGCTAATCCAAAGAGAAATCTAAAGATTTGCGCGCGTCGACGAAGGATCGCAGTAAATGCGGCAACCCGCGCAGGTGTCACTAGAAGATTTGCGTTCGCGAGAAATCGAGAACGAATATCGGCTTCGTGCGCTTGCGCCGGAGCCGTTTTTTATTGCCCTGGGGCTGCCGGCTATAAGTAATCAAGGAGTGCCATGGCGAACAAGGAAGCCAACGTTGCCGAACTTACGGAGAAATTCCAGGGTTCGGCAGCTGTCGTGCTAACCGAGTACCGCGGACTCACTGTTGCTCAGCTCAAAGAGCTACGCAAGAGCATCAGTGCCGACGCAACCTACGCCGTGGCAAAGAACACGCTTATCAAGATTGCAGCTGCAAACGCTGGAGTAACCGCATTTGACGGTCAGCTTCAGGGTCCAACTGCTCTCGCATTTGTTCACGGAGACCCAGTCACCGTGGCCAAGGCTCTGCGTGACTTTGCCAAGGCAAACCCTCTGTTGGTTGTTAAGAGCGGACTTCTCGAAGGAAACGCCCTTACCGCTGACGAGGTTAAGAAGCTCGCTGACCTCGAATCCCGCGAAGTACTGTTGGCCAAGGCCGCAGGCATCTTCAAGGCTTCGCTGTTCAAGGCTGCTTACGTGTTCAACGCTCCTCTTGCTCAGGCGGTTCGCACCGTCGACGCGCTCCGCGCAAAGCAAGAGTCCTCGAACTAATCACCGCTTCAAACCGCATCACCCCAAACTGCTAAAAATAGGAGAAATCAAATGGCAAAGCTGACCACTGACCAGCTCATCGACGCCTTCAAGGAGCTTTCGCTCATCGAGCTCAGCGAGTTCGTGAAGAAGTTCGAAGAGGTCTTCGAAGTTACCGCCGCTGCCCCTGTTGCTGTTGCTGCTGCACCAGCTGCTGGTGGAGGCGCCGCAGAAGCCGCTGAAGAGAAGGACT
>JBEGJS010000134.1:0-26130 GCA_041184485.1 Actinomycetota bacterium
CTTATTGTCACGGCAATCGCCAACCCCGAGCCTCGCACTCGCCTGATCGATCGCTACCTGGCCGCGGCCCTCGACGCCGGGCTTAAGCCGATTCTCGTAATTACAAAAACCGACCTGGCCGACCCAGCCGAGTTTCTCAAGAACTTCGCCGGGCTGAGCATTCCGGTGGTGCTAAACCGCTCGGATGAACCCAATATCGCCGACCTGCGTGACCTGTTGACCGACCAAATCACGGTTGCCGTTGGCCATTCTGGCGTGGGCAAGTCGACTCTGGTTAATGCCCTAGTGCCTGGCGCGAGCCGAGCCACCGGGCACGTCAACGAGGTCACCGGCCGAGGCCGTCACACCTCGAGCTCGGCTCAGGCCATCGAGCTCGGCGAAGGCTTCGGCTCTGGTTGGATCATCGACACCCCTGGTGTGAGGTCCTTTGGCCTCGGCCACATCAACCCGGCAAACCTGCTGCGCGCCTTCGAAGACCTCTGGCGAGTCATCGAAACATGCCCGCGAGACTGCAGTCACCAGGACGACTCCCCCGACTGCGAGCTAGACGCCGCCGTTGCCGACGGGCGTCTTGGCGAAGCCGGGGCATCCCGCGTAGATAGCCTGCGCCGCCTAATGAAGTCGGCCAGCACGGCCCGCATCGACGAAGACCTGCCCCGGCGCGAGCAAGACTAAATTAGAGCCATGCCAACTTTTGCCGAAGACCTCGAACTAGCGCTGCGCATGGCCGATGCCGCCGACGCAATCGCACTCGAGCGTTTTCGCGCGCTAGACCTTAAAGTCGAGACCAAGCCAGACCGATCGCCCGTAACCGACGCCGACCGCACGGTTGAGGCAGCGCTCAAGGGCATCCTTGCAGCCGAAAGACCAGAAGACGCCCTTATTGGCGAGGAGTATGGCAACAGCGGCACCGCGAGCCGAACCTGGATCATCGACCCAATCGACGGCACCGCAAACTACCTGCGAGGCGTGCCTGTTTGGGCATCGCTCATCGCGCTAGTTGTCGACGATAAACCCCTAGTCGGCGTTGTCTCGGCCCCCGCCCTCGGCCGACGATGGTGGGCAGCCCCCGAGGTTGGCGCATTCACTCGAGACATCGATGGCTCGGTCAGGCCTATCTCGGTCTCGGGCGTGAGCGACCTCGAACACGCATCCCTGTCTTATAACAACCTGCAGCTCTGGGATGCCTCTGGGCGCATGCCGCAGTTGCTGCAGCTGAGCCGCCAGATTTGGCGCACCCGAGCATACGGTGACTTCTACTCGTACATGCTGTTGGCCGAGGGATCCGTCGACGCAGTTGCCGAACACGACCTCAAGATCTATGACATCTCGGCGCTCGTGCCGATCATCGAGCAGGCCGGTGGTAGATTCAGCGACCTGGATGGCGACCTGAACGCAGAATCGTCTAGCGTTCTAGCCACCAACGGCCGCCTGCACGGCGCGATTCAGTCGGCACTAAGCGCCTGACTCGGCGGCGGCCACTCAAAAAGCGGCCGATGATGGTGTGTCTCGCCACAACGTGATAGCTCGCAAGCGAAAGGCCTGCCGTGGCGACCAGCAAAACGGCAAACTCGAGAATCGCCGGCAACTGCAGCGGACGCATCCAGGCGGCCAGCGCGACCAGAAACGCCGGGTGAAACAGATACACCCAATAGGCAGAATCGCTCAGGTAGGCAAGCGCCCTGTTTGATGCACGGATGACCATCAGCGCAACGCCAAGAATTCCGAGTGGCAGCGCCCACATCGCAACCGTGTAGTCGAGGGCCGCGAGCGGCGCTGGCGCATCCTTGCTTGCCAGGTAAGCCCAAATGCCGACAGTGAGCATAGGCAGACCGCAAGACTTCACCAGCCCGATTGCGCCAGCCCCTCCTGCCCAGAGTGCCGACCCGAACGCAAAGAAGATCGAAAAAAGCGCAAGCAGCGAGGCATCCGGAACAATCGCGAGACTCATACGAAGGGTGCCATCGACCGCCAAATAGCTCGGCACGACCGTGGTCAACGCAAAGGCTCCGACGAACCAAATCGCGAGCAACCCCGGCCGGCGAAGGGCGGCGAGTTTGCCGTCTAGACCTGCCCGCCGCCAGAGATTTGACGCCACCCAGAAACCGATCGAGATAACCGAAAGGTAGGCGAGAAACCATAGGTGCAGCCACCCGACCTGAGACCACTGGCCCGAGCCAAGCCCTGCGCAAACCGAGCATCCGCGTGGAATCAGCACCGATGCAATCACCAGTTCGGCGGCTAGCAAGGGCGCAAAGAGGCGCTTGGCTCGACTCAGCATGAAACCTCGAGAGCCCGCCCGACTCATCAGCGACGCGGCAAAATACCCACCGAGAATAAAGAAAGTGGGCATTCTAAAAACATGGATGCCGTCATAGAGAGGCCTCAAGCTTTGATCGCCTCGAGTCAGCTCGATTACCAACTCGGCGTGCACGACCAGACCGAGCAGCATCGCCACACTGCGCACCGCATCAAGGGCGGCATTCTTTTGAGCCCTAATTTGAAGACACCTGTCGCGCACATGTGATTGAAGTGCCGGCCAGCGTCACCTGGCTGGCATTGGCACTGGCCGCACAGAGGTCACCGAGCCTGACCCTGGCACCAACTCTGGCAAGGCCTGCCTGCACTCGCGAAACATCAACTTTTGCCACGACCCTGCCGGTGCGCACCGCCACCGCGGCGGCGATTCCAGCAGCCTGCCCAAGGCCCATGAACTGCTGCTCCATTCGAATGGAGCCATAAGAGATTGGCGAAGACGAGACGCCAACAGAGACCAGAAGATTCTCTGGGCCAAACTTAGGAACCATCACTCGATATGGAATTTCGTAGGCAGGCGGCAACAAAAATGGCGTCTTATCGCGATAGATCGCGTTGTCTGCGAAGACCAATTGGCTGGACTTATTGTCTAGAAAATACGACCCGTAGGCGATTGCATCCGGTTTTTTGCGGTTGTGAAAAAGATCGAAGGCAGTGATCGTGTATTCACCAACAACTCGCCTGCCCTCGCGAACGTAAGGCTGATATGGGAGGTGGCGATTGCCTCGATATTCGTCGGCACAGAGCCCCATGCCCTCGAGAGCCTTCGACTCATAGGCCGGCGCCGTCGGGTCTGTTTGCAGCCAATAGATCAGCGACTGCATGTAATCGAGCGCAAGCTGGTTAATGCGATGGCGCGACTTGCCGAGACCAAAATAAGAGCGCGGAATCGGAAAATTCGTGAGCCCAAGGTGCGAGTTGAGGTCATACTTCTTGTTTGGCAACTCGGCGATTCGCCAAAGCTTGGTCAGCACGGTGCCGTGGGCCGCCACCACGCACTGCGCGCAGGTTCCATCGGCGTACAAACTGCGCATGAGTATGCGCCAGGCGGGTATCCACTTTTTATATTCCAAGGATGGCCTGAACGCCACCTTGCTGGTTTTCGAAAGACAGAGCCGGTAGGTGAAACTGGGCATTCCTAAGGTTAGGTCTGCGTTTTTGGCCTCAAAGCTCGCCGGGGCCGAGGTGAAAGGCAGTTCTTTCAAACTTCCGACCTCAATTGGGCTGAGGTTCGACATTCGCACAACCGCGTGCATGATTCTCTTTTTTGCGAGGCTCTCGCCATAGGCAAAGAGGTCTTCGGTTCCAAGACGGTAGCGGGCTCCGGCAACGGCAAACAGGTCGCCCTCATAGCTAGCGTCTACAAAGGTTGCGGCGCACTGCGTCGGGATTCTCTCGAAACGCAGACATTCGATGCGGTCGCCTAGCTTCTCGACACCTGCGAGCTTGGCATTGATTTGAACCTGAACGTTGGCCTTCTGCAATAGCCCCATAAAGATGGCTTCGGCCACGTGAGGTTCGATGCGCAGGTTGGGATTGTGCTTATAAAACTTGTCTGCGCGATCAAAAAACTCGCGTGCGAAACCCGTCGGCTCATAGAGCAACCCATCGGTTGCCGAGACGCCATTTGCGATGGCTCCGCCGATTGACCCGGTGGGCGAAACAAGTTTCACCTTGAGCCCCATGCGAGCCGCCGACACTGCGGCCGCGACGCCGCTCGGAGTGCCGCCAAAAACCAAGAGGTCGGTGCTTTCTCTGCCTTGAGTCGAGAGTCGGCCATCCGTGTTGGGTTTCGCACCCCCGCTGTTGGCCAAAACCGTTGCCAGCAGAACCGCGAAAATCGAGACAAACGCCGCAAACCAGATCATCGACCTAGAAAAATATGCGCGCAAGTGACGTCCTGGATTCGGAGGGGTTCAGCACTCATCGGGCCGTGTTGAGCTCGAAGGGTATGCAAAATTCTAACTGCGCCTAGGCTTGCCTCATGACACTCATTAAGGCTGGGGAATCACAGTGACTCTGCTGACTGATAAACGAATTCTCGTTGTTGGCGCCGCCGGGGCCTTTGGCGGCCTGCTCACCTCAAGCCTGGCGGCAGAAGGCGCATCGGTGTTAGCAAGCGCAAGATCGAGCGAGTCAGCAGCGCGCATTTCGGCGTCCGCGGCCATACGGCTTCTGCTTGACCTAGAGCACCCAACCTCGATCAGGACGCTAACCGATTACCTGAACGCCGATGAATCACCCCTGGATGGCATCGTCCTAGCGTCGGGGCTGGTGGGGTTTGCGCCGGTTAGCCAAACAGACCCCATCGCTGCGGCAAGGCTGATGCAGGTCAACCACCTCGGGCCGAGCCAGTTGTTGGCCGCGCTTTTGCCTAAGTTGAAGCAGTCGGCACAGGCTCAGCGTGAACCTTTCATCCTGTCGATTCCGGGCGTTGTCGCAGAAAAAGACTTTTCAGGAATGTCTGCCTACTCGGCAAGCAAGGCTGCGCACTCGAAGTTTTTGGCCACCCTCGCGCTCGAACTTCGCCGCGACAAGATTCGTGTCATCAACGCTCGCCCAGGGCACACCGAAACCGGTTTGGCGACGAGGGCAATATTCGGCACAGCACCGGCGATGCCACCTGGCATGGATCCGGCCAGGGTGGTTGCGCGTTTGCTGGCTGCCATTGTCGGCGATGAAACCGACCTGCCGAGTGAAGTTTTTTAGGTTTCGACTGAACGGAACTCAAACAGATAACGTTTAGAACAAATTTCATGCCTCGCCCACAAAGCATCTGCCCTTGGCTTACCCTGAACCTAGCGAACTAATGGGTTCGCTAATACTGGAGGGAATCGAATGACAATGTCAAAGGCAAAGCGGATGGGAACATTGGTCGCTTCGACCCTCGCTCTCGTCATGGCTCTAAGCCCAACAATCTCGGCACAGGCAGCCCCATCTACCATCCTCGTGCACACCGACTCCGCAGCTTGCGGAATGGCCTCGCTTTATGTTCAGACTGACCAAACTGTGGGTTGGCTCAAGTGGACGCGCTGTGCAGCTGACTACAAGAAGCAAATGCTGTTCAACGGCCAAGAACTCAACGATGATCAGACTCTCGGTGAGGCGGGCCTTGTCGACGGTTCGCACGTCACTGTAGGCCGACTCATGGGCGGTCTGAATGTCTCGGTTTACAAGAATGTACCCGAGCTGCCAGACCAGAACGACAACTACACCAAGTGCACCGGCCCAAATGTTTGGACCACCGCCTCATCAATCAACTACGACTTCGACGGTGGTGATGGACTCGTCTATGGCTGCCCACACGATTGGACATTGGTTCACTATTCGGGATACCTGGCGTTTCCTACTGATAGAACTGTGCGACTATGCGATCTAGCCGATGACGGCTTCCGCCTAGACCTAGATGGAGTCATGGTTCTTTATGACTGGAGAACTAAGGGAACCTCGGGCTTCTGCTCGGACACCGTGACCTTCACCGCCGGTGATGCCAAGAAACTCGACGTCTGGCTGTCGCAGGGTTGGGGCGGAGTAAATGTTGCGCTCTACACTCAGGATGCCCAGACTGGCGCTGAGGCTTTCATTCCTTCGGCATATTTCAACACTTCGCCGTACTTCAACTTTGACGCCGCACAGACCTACCGCGGCTTGAAAGACGTTGAAGTTCGCGACTTTGTCATGCACGATCCAAAGCCCAAGCTAACCGCAAGTCAAAAAGCTGTACTGGATGGTTTTGTTGCAAGTCACCCATCGGCGACAAAGGTCGAGATCACCGGTAGCGAATCTTGGCTTTCGGCCTACGGCGTGTCTGCAACGGCCCTAGTTCGCATGAAGACCGTGCGCAACTACCTGCTAACGCACGGGCTCAGTGGTGCCAAGATTGTCATCCTGCAGTCGAGGGCTGGCGGCCAACCAAGTCGCGGAAACGATGACGTGGTTGATGTGAAAGCGATCGGCTAACACGAAGTAGCAAAAGACCCCGTCGCTTATGCGGCGGGGTCTTTCTATACTTTGTTCAAAGGACGGGGTTGCTCGATTGAAGTTAGAGTTCAGCGGTGACGTTTTTGAGTGGCGTGGACCGGCGCCGTTTTTGTTTGTCCGGGTTCCCGATGAAGAATCACTTGCGATCAAAGAAGTAGCCGAAATGGTGACATACGGTTGGGGCGTAATCCCTGCAACTGTGACTATCGGCGCCACGTCCGTCACAACCTCGCTCTTTCCTAAGCAAGGGGCTTTTCTTGTGCCCATCAAAAAGGTTCTTCAAGAGCGGGAGTCAATCGTAATCGGCAGCCCAGTCTGCATCTCGCTGGAGATAGCTATCTAGCCGACCGAAATTAGGTTGTGCAAACGCAAAAATGCAGCAAACAGGGGGGCCAGTTTCGCCGCAAAGTCTTGAGTGAAGTGAGCGCCATCCCAGTAGACGGGGGTGTTTTCAATGATCGGCGGGCACTTTGAATAAGCGCAGAGCCAATCGTTGGGGTCGATGAACGGCACGTTGTACTTCTGCGAGAACTGGCTTTGCAGAGCCACATAGCCCGAGTAGGTGTTAGTTGAGCCTGTGCAGGCCGGCAGCAACTTCAAACCAGCGCCAACGCAATCGGTAAGCGCTCCCTGGCTGGTCGGCAGCCCGAAATAAACGATGTGCGTGGCGAGCGGCCTTAGTGCAGCGAGTGCCCTGTCTAGACCCACAGCCCAAAGGCGATCGTGGGCCGCAGCGGCATCCTTGTTGCCATCGGCGATCGGGTGATAAACCTGATCAGACAGCACCACCAGGTCGGGGTGAAGTTGCGCCAGGTAGGTGTTCACCCAGGCTCGGTGGTCGGGGCAGGCGACATTGGCTCCGTCACCAGTCCACGACCATGGCACGACGTCGGCAATCATGCACTCGCGCTGGTTCAAACCGATCACCCGCCAGTCGGTGAGGCCGAGCGCCTCAATCACCATCGGATAGATGGCTAGCGCATAGGAGTCACCGAGAATCACCGCCGTGTGCTTGGCGTTCGCCGGGCCGTATTGGCAGGTAATCGCGTGGTACTTGGCATCCATGCACTGCCCCCACTGCAGGCCGCGTTGAGTTAAAAGAGACTTGATCGGCGGGTTGAGCCCGTCGGGTACATTCGTAAGTTTTGTGGCCTGTTCGACCTTGCCCTGCCAGGCCGCCAACACGGATGCGTAACTCGGCGCAACTGGTTTTGGAGTCGGCTTGGTTGTGGGCTTAGTTGTGGGCTTCTTGGTCGGCTTCGGCGTGGGCTTCTTCGTGGGTGTCACGATGGGTGTCACTGTCGGCGTCGAAGTGGGTTTGGCGCTGCTTGAAGGCGATGACTGAGGCGAGGAGCTTGCGCTTGGCGACGCCGATGCCGATGCCGATGTTTGCGGCGATGGGCTGGTGCTCGGCGAGGCCTCAGGGCTAGGCGCATATTTGTCGCCATCCGCATTATTCGCCGATGCAGGCCAAAGCTGGGTCTGCGTGGTGTTGAAAGTGCCGCCGGTCGCAGCCGCGGCCGAGCCCGTCACGGCCAAAGCGACAACTACACCCGCTGCCACAAAACTCAATCGAACAGGCAAGGTTCGAAAGTCCAGTTTCGACCCCATCGCCCTGAATGGCCGCTCAACATACCTATAGCTGAGCGCCGACAAAGCCAGGGTGAGCAGGATCACCGAAACCGACGTCCAGCCAGAATCGGAGATATCTGGCGCAATCAATGGGAACAGCACAATCAAAGGCCAGTGCCACAGATAGACAGAAAACGAAATTTTGCCAACGTAAACCAAGGGGCGAACTGCCAAAAACTTAGCCCCAGCAGTGATGACTAACGCTGCGCCCAGAGTTGGCAAGAGTGCGGCGTATCCCGGAAACACAGTTTTTGCACTGAAAGCCAGCGTGGCCCCGGCTATCGCCAGCAGCCCGGTGCCGCCTATGAGGTTTCTAACTCGGGCACTCCTCTGCAGAGCTTTAGAGCCACTCCCCACAGCCAAAACCGCTCCAATGCCCAACTCGAACGCGCGAGTTCCCGAAGAAAAATACGCGACGGATGGAACGTTTGCTGACTGCCAGACCGAAAGAAGCAACGATCCCATCGAGAGTGCGGCAACCACCGCGAGCATGAGCTTTCGCGTCGCCTGAGACGAGCGGCGAGAGGACATCCGTGTAATAAGAAGAAGAATCAGCGGAAAAACCAGATAGAACTGCTCTTCGACCGCCAGCGACCAGAAGTGCTGCACGGGAGACGTTGCGAACCCGTGACCGAAGTAGTCGGCAGACTGTTGAATCAGATGCAGGTTGGCCGCAAAAATCGAGGCCCAAAAAGAATCGGTGGCGATTTGCCTTGCCTTGACTTCGTTTAGAAGCGCAAATGCCACAAGACAAGTGACGGCAAGAACCAGAATCGCCATGGGCAAAATGCGCTTGGCTCGCCGAAAATAAAACTCGCCGAGGGTCATCTTTGGTTCGCCGTTTAGGTGTCTCGCAAGGATTCCCGTAATCAGGTAGCCAGATATCACAAAGAAGACGTCGACACCCACGAACCCGCCATCGAAGCCTGGCAGGCCCAGATGCGACAAAACAACCAGGATGACGGCTATGGCGCGGAGGCCATCTATATCGGCGCGGTATTTCAAAGACTCTCCATCAGAGTTATCTTCGAACCGACCGCACAGTCAGTTCAGTTATTCGACTCTACCCTCAGCCAACTGCCGAGAGCATGAGCCGCCCCAAAACTAGACGTTGAAACGGAACTCGACTACGTCGCCATCTTTCATGACGTAGTCCTTGCCTTCCATGCGAACCTTGCCGGCGGCCTTGGCGTCCGCCATCGTGCCGGTGGCATCCAAGTCATCGAACGACACGATCTCTGCCTTGATGAATCCGCGCTGAAAGTCGGTGTGAATCACGCCGGCGGCCTGTGGTGCCGTCCAACCCTTGCGAATCGTCCAGGCGCGAGCCTCTTTGGGGCCGGCGGTGAGGTAGGTCTGCAACCCAAGGGTGTCGAAGCCGATGCGTGCCAGCTGGTCGAGACCAGACTCTTCTTGACCAAGCGAAGCAAGCAGTTCGTTTGCCTCGTCGGCCGGCAGGTCGATCAGCTCAGACTCGACCTTTGCATCCAAGAAGACCGCCTCGGCTGGCGCAACCAGGTCGGCGAGCGCTTTGCGTTTGGCGGGGTCGGTCAGAATCGCCTCATCCACGTTAAAAACAAACAGGATGGGCTTCGCCGTGAGCAGACCTAGTTCGCGAATCGGGGTCAGGTCGATCTTCGACAGCGAAAGCGGCTTGCCATCGTTGAGAATCGCGAGAGCCTCGTCGATGGTGTCGAGCACGATCGGCTCGGCCTTCTTACCCTTCACCTCTTTTTCGACGCGAGGGCGAGCCTTGTCGAGGGTTTCGAGGTCAGCCAGAATCAACTCGGTGTTGATGGTTTCGATATCGCTCGCTGCGTCGACCTTGCCATCTACGTGCACGACGTCACTGTCAGAGAAACCGCGCACCACCTGGGCGATTGCGTCAGCCTCGCGAATATTTGCCAAGAACTTGTTGCCCAGGCCCTCACCCACGGATGCACCGCGCACGATTCCAGCGATATCGACAAACGAAACAGGGGCCGGCAGAAGGCGTTCGCTGCCGAAAATCTCGGCCAGGCGATCGAGTCGCTTGTCGGGCAGGTTCACTACACCGATGTTTGGTTCGATCGTCGCGAACGGATAGTTCGCCGCCAAAACGTTGTTCTTGGTCAGAGCATTAAAGAGAGTCGACTTGCCAACATTTGGGAGTCCGACGATACCGATAGTAAGGGCCACGAAAAGCAAGTTTACAGTGCCCAGAATTTGTAGAAAATTCCTTGGAATTAATGGAATTGTTACGAGTTCTCCTAATAATCGCGGGCCGCTGAGGTAGCCTAAGGGCGGGGACACACGCCTCACATTTACCTCTTGCAAGGAGAAACATGATTAACAAGCAGAAGAAGATTGGTGCTCTGGCTGCAGCCTTTGTTGCACTATCTCTAATCTCGCCTGCTAGCGCCAACGCCGCACCGGCCGCTAGCTTCATCACGGTTGGAATCACCAACCCTGCGACCGGAGTCTCGGACTACGAGACGGTGCTCAGCAGCACAACCGTTGCAGACCTTAGAAACGAATTCGTTGGCGTCCTCGGCAACGGTGTTGCAAAGCACCTCCTGACCCTCAACGGCAAGAAGCTCGCTGACGCGGCAACCCTTTCGGGTGCAGGCGTTGCAGACGGAGATGTTCTTGGCGTAGGCGCAGCCATTGGTGGCCTGAACGTCGAGGCCTACCACATCAACCAGGTCAACAGCCAGCCAACCGATGCAAACATCACCTCGCAGTGCACCAGCCCTGCAACCCCGAAGACCGTTGGCACCGTCAACTTCTCGTGGGGTGGCGGCAGCGTTCTCGGTTGCGACTCTGACTTCGTTCTCGTCAAGTTCAAGGGTTACGTTGGATTTCCAACCGACCGCACCGTGCAGTTCTGCACCGGTGGCGATGACGGCAACCGACTTCTGATCGACGACCAGATCGTGACCAACTCCTGGTACATCCAGGCTTGGGGCAGCGACTGTGGCCAGGTAGTCTTCAAGGCCAACGAGTCGAAGAAGTTTGAGTACGACTACTACGAGTGGGGCGGCGGCGCGATTGCCGTTCTGAACTACCAGTACACCGAAGATGGCAGCAACTGGACGAACTCCCGCACTGTACCTTCGAGCGCCTTCATCAACGGCAGCAACTGGGCCGACGAGACCTCGAACGTGATCACCGGAATCGATTCGAACACTCACAAGCTCACCGCTGCGGGCAAGACCGCTGTGGCTGCTTGGTACAACGCTGGCGGAAGCAACCTGAGCTCGGTTCGCCTGGTAGGCAACACCGACAACAACTCGGCTTCGCTCGCACGTGTTGAGCTGAACTCGGTTCGCAACGAGCTAAAGAAGCTGGGCTACACCGGCACCTTCGGCCTCGTTGCTCACGATGGTGACCGCGGCAACAGCGACAACGGAAACGTTGACGAGGTTCGACTACCTGCCGTCACCGGAGCTGCTGCAGGTTCGTTCTGGTCGGCATCGGGCTTCGACCCTGCTGTCAACTTCAAGCGTGCGCAGTTCTCGTTTGAGACCGGATCGGTTTCGCACACCTTCGATGTTCAGAGCGACATCACCGGGGCAACCGTTCGCACCTTGGTGAACAACGCAATCGATAACAGCATCATGCAGGGTTCTATCGCTGATGACTACTCGCTGACTGTGTCGCTGCGAGACGAGAATGATGTGGAACTGGCAGCTAACTCATTTAGCTCGAACACCATTCACGGCAACCAGACCAAGGCTGTCACCGTTAACTACACCGGCCACGTTGACCACATTGTGTTCACTGCAACCGGCATCGATAACGGATTCTGGGCAGGTCACTACGGTCCTACCGTTCACGGCGCCAAGCTAACCTTGGCAGGCGTCAACTAGTTTCGACTAGACCCTAAAACTTCACCCCGAGGGTTCGCCCTCGGGGTGAAGTTTTTTAACCTCTTTTCAACTCCTATTAAGTTCTCTCTCCACAAAGGTTTAAGTTGCCAAGTTGAACAGAATTATGGGTATTCTCATTTTTTTTTAAGATCCAAAGTTTTTTCTAGTTTTCCAAGGGAGGGAAAATGCGTTTCGCAAAATCAATGGCTGCTACCGCAGCGGCTATCGGTCTTCTGGGCTTCAACGTTCAGTCGGCAACTGCTTCGACCGACATCACCGTCGCGCTTAGCGCAAATGGGGCAACCTACGAGCAGACCATCAGCAACAGCGCCACCGTTGCCGAGCTAAGAGACGCATTTCTTGGAGATGCCGGTTTCAGCGTGTATCAGCACCACCTAAGACTCAACGGCAAAGACCTCGCTGAGAGCGCTTCACTGTCGTCGGCTGGAGTTCAAAACAACACAACTCTGACGGTTGGCAAGTACTTCGCGCCGTTGAACGTCAAGGTTTACAACATCCAGGATGGCGTTTCGCCTGACCCAAGCATGATCCAGAGCGAGTGCAAGGGACCCGGAGTTTTGTCTCGAGCCGCAAACATCTGGTTCGACTGGAACTGGACAAACTCCGTTGCCGGCTGTCGCGCTGAGCACGTGTGGGTTCACTTTGATGGCTACATGGCATTCAAAGACTCAGGTTGGCGCGACCTTTGCATAAGCAGCGATGACGGAGCAGCCCTTTACCTAAACGAGCAGAACCAGGTTTGGGGTTGGCAAGACCGCGGAGGCAGCTGGGATTGCACTCACGCTTGGTTTGACGCTGGAGTCGCACAGGCCGTTCGACTCGAGTTCTACCAGAACTATGGGCTCCGTCACCTCGTGCTCGACGACCTAGACGGAACACCAATTCCTGCCGAGAACTTCAACTCCACGCCGAACTTCTTGTTTGACAATCCGAATGTGATTTCAGACAAGGGCTTCGCCTCGGGCAAGTTGACCGCCGCGGGCAAGGCGATTGTTTCTGCTTGGGCGGCGAACAACGCCAACGCCGCAGGAGTAGCAGTCTCTGTGACCACGCTGCACAATGAGGCCGTCGAAGCCAGCCAGATGGTTCGAAGCATCAAGTTAGCTCTGAAGCGGGCCGGTTTCACTGGCGCGATTAGGCTGGCTGCCAAGAACGCATATAGCGGCTTCGCCCCCGGTGGCCACACCGCGGTTCTAGGCGCTCTTTACGACTAAGTTCTAGAGACACAAAGAAAAGGTCCCGATCGACACAGATCGGGACCTTTTCTTTTGCGAGACTAGGTTCATGTCTCTCGACTTTGTCGCAATCGACTTTGAAACAGCCAACGGTTCTCCGGCTAGCCCGTGCGCCGTCGGATTGGTGCGAGTTAGCGGCGGCAAGATCATCGATAACCTGAGCACGCTGATTCAGCCGCCTTTTCCTAATGACCAGTTCAGTGAGTTCAACATCCGTGTTCACGGTATTCAGCCGGCTGACGTAGCTGATGCACCAACCTGGCCCGAGGCGCTCGAAACGATGCTCGAATTCATCGGCGAGGATGTGCTGATTGCGCACAATGCCGAGTTCGATATGGGCGTGCTCTCGAAATCAGCCGCGCTGATCTCGCGCGAACTGCCAGCTCTGTCGTTCGCCTGCTCGCTGAGAATCTCGCGCAAGACCTACAACCTCGAGTCTTACCGCCTCAACGCGGTCGCCTACGCCGTTGGTCACGAGGAGTTCGACCACCACGACGCCTTGGCCGACGCAGACGCTTGCGCGCGCATCATCATCCACGCAGCGAAGCGAAAAGAGGTCGAGACCCTCGACGAGCTGCTCGCCGCCACAGGGCAGGTTCTCAAAAACGTCACACCGCGGTGAGATACTCGCGGGATGGAATCTTTTCTCTTTCTCATGGCCGGTCTGGTCGCCGGCGGTCTGCTCGGTTGGTTCATTGCCTCGGCTCGCAAGAAGCCCGGGGCTGAATCACCTGACACCGCCATCGCGTTGGCCTCGGCAAACACCCGAGCAGAGATGCTCGAGGCACAGGTTGCCCAACTCACGTCGGCACAGGTTGCTCGCGATGAGCGCGACCGCCAAGAGAACAAGCTCCTGCAAGAGCTAGCCCCCGTTAAAGAAAACCTCACTCGCATGCAAACTGCAGTCTCGAATATGGAGCGCGAGCGTCTGGAGCAGTTCACCACGCTCCAGGAGGCCATCAAATCAGCGGTTGAGAGCGATCTGCAGCTTCGCAAAGAGACTCAGATGCTTTCGAGCGCGCTAAGTTCGAACACCGTTAGAGGCGTCTGGGGCGAGGCGCAACTGCGCCGAATGGTAGAACTCGCCGGATTGGTCAAGCACGCCGACTACACCGAACAAACCTCCAACTCTGCCGGCCGCGCCGACATGATCATCAACCTTCCCGGCGGCAAGTCGCTGGCAATCGACTCCAAGGTTCCGTTCAACTCGTTTCAGGAGGCTTCGCAAATCAGCGAGCTGGCCACAGGAGCCGATGCGGATCGCCGCAAAGCCCTGCTGCAGGCCCATGTGAAGGCGGTCAAGGCACACATCGACGCTCTAAGCGGCAAGGCCTACTGGACAGGCCTGACCGCGAGTCCCGACTTCGTAATCGCCTTCATTCCGAGCGAGAGCCTGCTGTCATCTGCGCTCAGCGAAGACCCATCCCTCTTGGAATACGCCTTCGCTAAGAACGTCGCAATCGCTTCGCCGGTGAGCCTCTTCTCGGTGCTTAAGACCATCAACTACATCTGGCGTCAAAATGTCGACGAAAACCAGGTTCGAGCAATGATCAAGCTAGGTCGCGAGCTGTATGAGCGAGTCGGCATAATCGCCGAAAAGGCCGACAAACTCGGCCGGTCCATTCTCTCTACGGTCAAGGATTACAACGGATTCGTATCAAGCCTTGAGTCACGAATGCTCGTCACTGCTCGCAAACTAAACAATCTAGACGAAAACGATTTGGCTACCGACAGCATCGCTGCTCCCCTGCAGCTTGACGCGCCAATCTCGTTGCCAACAGTCAGCGAAATCGAGAGTTCAGCCGAGCCAAGCAGCGACTAGCCGAGACCTGACAAAGGTCGGTTAATCGCCCCTTTTGGCTATACTTTTCTAGAAACACGCCAACAAAGAAGTTCGCGGCCAACTGGCGATATCTCGCCATATTTAGGCATCTAGGAGAACTGCATGACTGGCAACACGGGATCCCCCATTGTTACCCTGACACCGGCACCTACCCTCGACCGCACATACTTTGTTCACAACTTGCAGTCGGGTGGCGTAAACCGAGCCGACGGCGTGGCAGAAGAACTCGCCGGCAAGGGCATCAACGTCAGCCGTGGCCTGCACCTCGCGGGCATCGCCGCCCCGGGAGTCGTTCCAATCGGAAACGCAGACCCTGGCGTGCTCGAGCGCACTGGATCCGCATTTATGCTGCTGCCACTCTGGGTCGACGGCACACTTCGCGTTTCGACCACCATCGTCGAAAAAGACGGCCCAACCACCAAGGTCAACGAGTCGCCTCGCCCCCTGAGCGAAGAAGACTGGAACGCGGTAATCGACCTGACCGAGCAAACCGTCAAAGACAACGGCGCTAAGTGGCTCGTGGTGGCAGGCGCGCTGCCAATCAACAAGGCAACCGGCAAAACCGTAGACCTTGAGCCAATCTTCAACCGGATGAGCGCCTTGGGTGTGCGCGTGGCACTAGACACCTCGGGCCCTGCGCTCTCGCACTGGGCTCGCACCGGCCTCGCCAGCATCATCAAGCCAAACGCCGAAGAACTCGCATCGGCGGTTGGTCGCACGCTCTACACCGTCGGCGACGTTATCGACGCGGCTCGCGAACTCTGCGACCACGGCATCGATGTGGTGCTCGCGTCACTCGGCGCGGATGGCATGATCGCGGTTACCAAGACCAAGCAGTGGGCCGCTCGAACCACCCCGGTCAAGGTCATCAACACCGTAGGTGCCGGCGATGCAACCCTCGCGGGCTTTTTGCACGCAGTCGCCAAGAACCCAGTTGAGCCCGGCGTCGACTACGGCGTTGACTTCAATGTTCCAGTTGGTG
Organism: Actinomycetota bacterium; assembly: GCA_041184485.1. Classification (GTDB taxonomy): domain Bacteria; phylum Actinomycetota; class Actinomycetes; order Actinomycetales; family Microbacteriaceae; genus Rhodoluna. Next base: position 15,862 of record JBEGJS010000134.1, read on the forward strand.
TTTCGGCTGCTGTTCAGTGGGGCGCCGTCGCTGTGACTCAGCCATCCTCTGGCCTAGAAAACCTAGAAGGCATGCCCGAGTCATTCTTGACCGAGAACCCAGACCGCGACCAGGCCCTCGAAGAGCCAGCCGTCGGCTAAATCTGCTCTACTCGAACCTCGACAAAGCTCGGGGCCGAAGACGACTGGTCTAGCACCAGCGACTGCACAATCAGCTCATCCGATTCTTCGTCTTTGACGATGCCCGGCGTGAACATTCCCTCGGTCACTCCAGAGAGTACAAACGAAATTTTTTCTCCCGCAACCAAATCTAAAAGTTCGAGTTTCTTCTCGAGGTCGTAGTCGGCCATCATCGCCCGCTCGATTTCGTCGGCCGTTTGCGGTGCGAATCGAGCCTGCATGAAGCCACCGAGGCAACGAACTGCACAGGCCGTGACAACGCCCTCCGGAGCGCCGCCAACACCGAGCAACATGTCGACGCCCGAGTTAGGCAGCGCCGCTGCGACTGCCATGGCAACATCGCCCTCGGCAAAGCGCACCCAGGTGGCGCCCGTCGACTCGATTTCTGCGATCAGATCTGCGTTTCGGGCCTTATCGATTACCGCGACCCTGAGGTCGGTTGGGGCCATGTCTAGCTCGGCGGCCAGAGCCAGGATGTTCTCGGTCGCCGACTTGTCGATGTCGACCACTCCAGCGCCATCGGCCCCCGTCACGATCTTCTTCATATAAAAGACCTCGGATGTCTCGAGCATCTTGCCGCGCTCGGCGGCAGCCATGACAGACACCGCGCCAGGCTCGTTGCTCGCGGCAAGCGCCGTGCCATCGATCGGATCGACGGCGATATCCCACTCGAGCGGTTGTCCGCCGCCAATTAGCTCGCCGTTGTAGAGCATTGGGGCGTTGTCTTTCTCGCCCTCGCCGATCACTACGACTCCGCCGAACTCGGCGCCGCGCAACGAAGCTCGCATTGCGTCAACGGCCGCCTGGTCGACGAGGTTCTTGTCGCCTGAACCCAAATGGGGCATGGCGCCGACTGAGGCGGCCACCGTGGCGGCAAGCATGTCGAGCGTTGGCTGGTGAATCGCTGCCACTTGAGCCCCTCTCGGCCGTCGGATGCAAAATAGCGCTGATACTTAGCCATAATCTAGTGGCTAGCGGGCCGAGGCAGGCCATCCTAGGTAATATTGACCTAAGCCAAAGCCATCACAAACGAGGAGCAATCTTGCCCGTAGCTACCCCCGACCAATATCTTGAGATGCTCGACCGCGCCAAGCAGCACGGCTTCGCCTACCCGGCCATCAACGTTTCTTCATCGCAGACCCTGAACGCAGCACTCGCTGGCCTTCAGGCTGCAGGCTCGGATGGCATCATCCAGGTAACCACCGGTGGCGGCGACTACTGGTCGGGTCCGACCATCAAGAACATGGCATCCGGCGCCGCAGCAATGGCCGCTTTCGCCCGCGAGGTTGCCAAAAACTACGGCATCACAGTTGCCTTGCACACCGACCACTGCGCCAAGGGCCAGCTCGATGCATTCGTCAACCCGCTGATCGAGATCTCGACAGAGCTGGTTCGCAAGGGTCAAGACCCGCTGTTCAACTCGCACATGTGGGACGGCTCTGCGGTGCCAATGGCCGAAAACCTCGAGATCGCAAAGGTCATGCTTGCCAAGACCAAGAGCATCGGTGCGGTTCTTGAAGTTGAGATCGGCGTCGTCGGCGGCGAAGAAGATGGCGTCGAGGGTGGCGAGGGCGAGCACCTCTACACCACCCCAGAAGACGGCCTATTGACCGCAGAGGCGCTTGGCCTCGGCGAGAACGGTCGCTACATGGCCGCGCTCACCTTCGGAAACGTGCACGGCGTCTACAAGCCAGGCAACGTCAAGCTTCGCCCAGAGCTGCTCGGCGAGATCCAGGCAGTCGTTGGCGCCAAGTATGGCAAGAACCTGCCATTCGACCTCGTCTTTCACGGCGGATCGGGCTCGACCCCAGAAGAAATCGCCGAGGCAGTGCGCCACGGTGTCATCAAGATGAACATCGACACCGACCTGCAGTACGCATTCACCCGCCCAATCGCGGCCCACATGTTCACCAACTACGACGGCGTGCTCAAGGTTGACGGCGAGGTCGGAAACAAGAAGGCTTACGACCCACGCGCCTGGGGCAAGATCGGTGAGGCCGGCATGTCGGCACGCGTCATCGAGGCAGCTCAGGAGCTCGGCTCGCACGGCAAGTCGATGTCGCTCTAAAGCCCAAATGTCAGCAGGAAGCCCGTTCTATGAGAATGGGCTTCCGCGCTTTAAGGGAGACTTTCAGAACGGCAAAATGCACGGCTTTTGGCAGTTTTTTCGCAAGGATGGCTCGCTGATGCGGTCGGGGCACTTTGACGAAGATCGTCAGGTTGGGGCCTGGACCACATATGCCCGAGACGGAAGCGTCGTAAAAGAAACCGACTATAGAAGCTAGCGCTTGACCTTGTTGTCGATGCTCTCTCCAGCGGCCTTGAGGTCTTTGCGAAGCTCCTTTGGCAGCGAGAATTGCACGTCTTCTTCGGCCGTTTGCACGGTTCGGACATCGCCAAAGCCCCGGGCAGCGAGGTAGTCGAGCACATCGTTCACGAGCTCTTCGGGAACCGATGCGCCAGACGAAACACCAACGGTCTCGACGCCTTCGAACCAGGCTTCGTCAATCTCGGATGCGAAGTCGACGCGGTAGGCAGCCTTGGCACCGGCCTCGAGCGCAACTTCGACCAACCGCACGGTGTTCGATGAGTTCGACGAGCCAACGACAATCACGAGGTCGCTCTCGGCGCCAACCTTCTTAATCGCAACCTGGCGGTTCTGGGTGGCGTAGCAAATGTCGTCGCTAGGTGGGTTCTGGAGTGTCGGAAACTTCTCGCGAAGTTTGACCACGGTCTGCATGGTTTCGTCAACCGAGAGCGTGGTCTGTGACAGCCAGATGAGCTTCTTGGGGTCTCGAACCTTGACTGCCGCCATCGACTCATCCTTGTCGACGATCTGAACGATGTCTGGCGCTTCGCCGGCTGTGCCCTCGACCTCTTCGTGACCCTCGTGACCGATCAGCAGAATGTCGTAATCCTCTTTGGCGAATCGCTGAACCTCGCGGTGAACCTTGGTCACCAGAGGGCAGGTGGCGTCGATGGTGTTGAGGTTGCGAGCCTCGGCGGCGGCAACGACGGCAGGCGAAACTCCGTGCGCAGAAAACACCAGGATGCTGCCCTCGGGAACCTCATCCACTTCGTCGACGAAGATCGCACCGCGGGTCTCTAGCGATGCGACGACGTGCTTGTTGTGCACGATCTGCTTGCGAACGTAGACCGGAGCGCCGTAGTGGTCAAGCGCCTTCTCGACCGCGATTACGGCTCTATCGACACCTGCACAGTAACCGCGCGGAGCAGCGAGCAGCACTCTTTTGCCCCCGCTGTTTTGTCGGTCGCTGGCGGTATTCTTGAAGTCAGTCATCCCAGTAATTCTAAGCGCGAGCCCGTGTGCTCGACGCCGTTAGGTAAGGCCATGAACGACGACGCTCCAGCGGTAGCCAATGGGCTCAGCAGCGAGCAAACTCCTTATTCCGTTCAGGTCTTCAACGACAAACTTGCCAGGGCTGTTAAAGGTTGGCCGACCGCCTGGGTCGAGGGCGAACTCATCAAGTTCAAGCGCAACTTCAGCGGGCACGCGTATCCGGCGCTCAAAGACCTAAACGGCAGCGCCAGCCTCGAACTCACCATCTTTGCCGGGGTTCTCGAGCGCACTGCCGAAGACTTCGCCGACGGCGATCGCGTAGTCGTCTCGGGAGTCATGGACTACTACGTGCCGAGCGGCAAGATTTCGCTTCGCGTCTCATCGATTCGCAAGGTGGGTCTCGGCGACCTGCTGGCCAAGCTCGAGGCTCTTCGGGCCAAGCTCACCGCCGAGGGTCTAATCGACCCCTCGAAACGCAAGCCACTGCCCTTCTTGCCGCGCAAGGTCGGCCTGATTACCGGCCAAGACTCAGACGCCGAGAAAGATGTGCTCACCAACGCGCGGCTTCGGTGGCCCGACGTGGAGTTTCGGGTTATCAACACCCCGGTTCAGGGCGATGGTTGTCCACCGGCCGTTATCAAGGCAATCGCCGAGTTAGATGCAGACCCCGAGGTCGACGTCATCATCATCGCTCGCGGTGGCGGCGCATTTCTCGACCTCATCGGTTTCAGCGACGAGGGTGTGCTTCGTGCCGCGGCCGCGGCAACCACACCAATCGTCTCTGCCATCGGCCACGAAAATGACCGCCCGCTGCTCGATGACGTAGCCGACCTGCGAGCTTCAACACCCACGGATGCCGCCAAACGCGTGGTTCCCGACGTAATCGCCGAGCGCGCATCGATCGCAGAGGCGCTGCTTCGCATGGGCATTCGTGTCGGGCACTGGCTCGACACCCAGGCGGCGACTATCGGGCAGCTGAAGAGCCGCCCCGTGCTGGCAAACCCATACGCGTTTCTAGACGATAGCCAAGAGCGACTCGAGCGCGGCCTCGACGAACTGCGCGGCACCCTCGTGGCCAAGGTCGATCGACTCGAAAACGAGCTCGCGCTCAAGTCACAGGCGCTGCGAAACCTGTCACCCCAAGGCACCCTAGATCGCGGCTACGCCGTGATTCGCGGAGTCGGCGGCGAAGTGCTGACAGACGCCTCAAAGGTGCCATCCAAGACCAAACTCAAGGTTCGTCTCGCCAAGGGCGAGCTGGCCGCAACCGCCGATTAAACTGGAGTCGAGATGACAGAGAAAAACGAAGCAGCCGAGATTGCAAAACTCAGCTACGAGCAGGCGCGTGACGCCCTGGCCAAGGTCGTTCAAGACCTCGAGGCTGGCTCTGTCAGTCTTGAAGAAAGCATGAAGCTCTGGGAACGCGGCGAGGCTCTGGCGAAACACTGCCAGGAGCTTCTCGCCGGCGCTCGCACCAAGATCGACAAGACCCTAAAGGCCGAATAGTTTGAGTGAAGACGCGGCAAAGCAGCGCCGAGCGCGCCAGACGCTCGTCAATCTCGTTTTGGCATTGGCGGCCTGCCTAGGCCTGGTTTTAGTCATCGTTCTGATCACCCCTCGAAGCGACGAAAACCTGATTCCGCACGTCGACTACCGAGCGATCGCAAAGACCACCGAAGAAGCAACCTCGCTGCCGATTCTCGCCCCCAAGCTCAAAGCCGGATGGTGGAGCAACTCAGCCAGATTTGACTCTGGTTCGGCCGACGGGGTCAAGTCTTGGTACGTCGGCTTTGTAGGCCCAAAGGGTGAGTACACCGGAGTCACCCAGGCCTTCAACAGCAACCCGACCTGGCTCGCGATCAAACTTGTCGGCGACCTTCCAACTGAGCAGGTCAAGATCGGTGGCCGAACCTGGACCATCTACAAGAGTCAGCAGACCAACAATCCACCCAAGACCATGGATTACGTTCTTTACACTTCGGTCACCACCGGCGAATCCGAACACGACGACGTGCTCGTCTATGGCACCGCCGGGCCTGACACAACTCGCAACTTTGCAAACCTAATCAGCAAGCAAATCGAAAGGGACTACAAGTGACCGAGCACTCGCATCGACCATCGTCCCCTGCCGAAGCCTGGCAGGCCATCAAGGATGGCAACGAGCGCTTCGTCACCGGCAGCCCGGCGCATCCCCGACAAGACATCGACCGACGCGAGTCTGTTGCCGAACAGCAGGCACCGTTTGCGGCACTTTTTGGTTGCGCCGACTCGCGACTGAGTGCAGAGATCATCTTCGACGTGGGCCTTGGCGACCTTTTCGTGGTTCGCAACGCCGGGCAGGTGCTGGCCGAGACCATCCTTGGTTCGCTCGAATACGCAGTCGAGGTGCTCGGCGTGCCGCTGATTCTGATTCTCGGTCACGACGAGTGCGGGGCCGTGCGAGCCACCATCAACGCCACCGAGGGCACCCTTAGCGCCGAGGGCGAGTTCATTCACGACCTGGTGGCGAGACTGACGCCGACCGTGACCAACTCGCAGGCCGCCGGGCGCATCCTGATCGATGAAATCACCGAAGATCACGTCAAAGACACCGTTGATGAGCTCGTGGGCCGCTCCGCGGTGATTTCAAAGGCCATCGCAGCGGGTAAATTGGCTGTAGTAGGTGCCAACTATCGACTTTCGCTCGGCGAGATTCACCCGATCATCGTGGTTGGCGACATCGCCTAGTCGGCGCAAAAGCAAAACCGGGCCGAAGCCCAAAGACGAAAGGTTCCACCGTGGAATACCGCATCGAACACGACACCATGGGCGAGGTCAAAGTGCCCGCAAACGCCCTCTACCGCGCCCAGACTCAGCGTGCTGTCGAGAACTTTCCGATCAGCGGAACCCCGCTAGAGCGCGCGCACATCGCCGCTCTGGCGCAGATCAAGAAGGCTGCCGCTCTCGCCAATGCCTCGCTCGGTGTTCTAAACCAGGATGTCGCCAACGCCATCGCCTCTGCCGCGGATGCCGTCATCGCCGGCCACCACGACGGCGAGTTTCCAATCGACGTGTTTCAGACCGGCTCTGGCACCTCTTCGAACATGAACATGAACGAGGTGCTGGCGACCCTAGCCACCAACTCGCTCGGCAGCAACGTGCACCCAAACGACCACGTAAACGCATCACAGTCATCCAACGACGTGTTTCCGACCTCGGTTCACCTGGCAGTCACCTCGGCCCTCATCAATGACCTACTGCCCGCGCTTGACCACCTAGCCCGTGCCCTCGAAGAGAAGGCCCAGCTCTGGAAGTCGGTCGTCAAGGCCGGTCGCACCCACCTGATGGACGCAACCCCGGTCACCCTCGGCCAGGAGTTCGGTGGCTACGCAGCACAGATTCGCTACGCAATAGAGCGCGTCAACTCGACCATCGTGCGCGTGGCCGAGGTTCCACTCGGTGGCACCGCAGTTGGCACGGGCATCAACACCCCCAAGGGATTTCCGCAGCAAGTCATTCAGCTTCTCGCCCAGCAGACCGGCTTGCCAGTCACCGAGGCCCGCGACCACTTCGAGGCCCAAGGCGCTCGCGACGCGCTAGTTGAGGCATCCGGCGCGCTTCGCGTTTTGGCGGTTAGCCTCACCAAGATCAACAACGACCTTCGCTGGATGGGTTCCGGACCAAACACCGGCCTCGGCGAACTCCACATTCCAGACCTGCAGCCTGGCTCGTCGATCATGCCTGGCAAGGTAAACCCCGTTATTCCAGAGGCGAGCCTCATGGTCTGTGCCAGGGTTATCGGAAACGACGCAACCGTCGCCTGGGCCGGCGCATCCGGTTCCTTCGAATTGAACGTGGCCATCCCCGTTATGGGCAACGCACTGCTCGAGTCGATTCGTTTGCTAGCCAACTCGATGCGCCTGCTCGCAGACAAGACGGTTGCTGGCCTCGAGGCCAACGAGACCCGCGCTCGCGCCCTGGCCGAGTCGAGCCCGTCAATCGTGACGCCGCTCAACAAGTACATCGGATACGAGGCCGCTGCGAAGATTGCCAAGTACTCGGTTGCCAAGGGCATCACCGTGCGCGAGGCAACCATCGAACTCGGCTACGTCGACGGCGAGGTGCTCACGGTTGAGCAACTCGACAAGGCCCTCGACGTACTCTCGATGACTCACCCCGGCGAGTAGCCCCAGCCAAGGCCGGCGGCCAACCAGAAACCGAGCAACAGATATGGCCCCATGGCCAGAGTGCTGTCTAGGCGCAGGCGCCCAGCCGCCAACTTAACCAGCAACACTAACCCGGCGCCGGCGAATGCCGCCAGCAAGCCATAGAACGGTTGCTGCCAGCCAAACCAAGCGAGCAACGGCAAGAGAGCCACGAGCAGTTTCACATCGCCCATGCCGAGCATTCGCCTCAGGTTGAGCAGCAACCCAACGGCGAATCCGCCAAGCCCCCATGCGGCGCAGATCCAAAATCGCGACGAATCCCCCTGCCACACGGCCGCGGCCGCAAGAGATGCAAAGGTCACGGCGATCGCCGGCAGTGTGAGCTTGTTAGGCAGGCGGCGTTGCCGAATGTCGATGGCGGCCAGCGGCACCGATGTGAGCGCAATAAACCCGAAGCCAAGTAACGAAAAATCCACCCGAGAAAACTAGGTCTCGGGCGGATTCCCCGCAAAAGTTTTGAACAGTTAGTCGAGCAGGTCGGTGACCAGAGCCGCGATTGCCGAGCGCTCACTGCGGGTCAAAGTGATGTGACCGAACAGGCTCTGACCCTTGAGCGCCTCGATCACCGATGCGATTCCGTCGTGACGACCCACCCTTAGGTTGTCGCGCTGCGCCACATCGTGGGTGAGTACGACCTTGGAGTTCTGGCCAATGCGCGAGAGCACGGTTAGCAAGACATTGCGCTCTAGAGACTGCGCCTCATCGACGATCACGAACGCGTCGTGCAAAGAACGACCACGGATGTGCGTCAGCGGCAGAACCTCGAGGAGCCCGCGATCGACAACGTGGTCGATGACCTCTTTGCTCACCAGAGCGCTAAGCGTGTCGAAGATCGCCTGCCCCCAAGGGTTCATCTTCTCGGCCTCGCTACCAGGCAGGTAGCCGAGCTCTTGGCCGCCGACCGCAAAGATCGGGCGGAACACGATGATCTTCTTGTGCTGGCGACGCTCGAGCACTGCCTCGAGAGCAGCACACAGGGCGAGCGCCGACTTGCCCGTGCCGGCGCGGCCGCCGAGCGAGACGATGCCGACATCAGAGTCGAGCAACAGATCGATGGCCAGGCGCTGCTCGGCCGAGCGACCGTGCACACCAAAGACGTCGCGGTCGCCGCGCACCAACTTGACCTCGCCCTTGCCGACGACGCGACCAAGCGCGTGACCACGTTCGCTCGAGATCACGAGCGTCGTGTTGAGCGGCAGATCCTTAACATCCTTGTGTTTGATGACCTCGGCGTCATAGAGGTCGCTCATCTCGTCGGCGCTGAGCGCCAACTCTGCGGTGCCTGTCCAACCCGAATCGACAGCGAGATTATTGCGGTACTCCTCGGCGCGCATACCCAGGGCGGCAACCTTGACGCGCATCGGCAGATCTTGCGACACCACGGTGACGTCAGCGCCTTCGCTTGCCAGATTGAAAGCAACAGCAAGGATGCGTGAGTCGTTGTCGCCGAGCTGGAATCCGACCGGCAGGACGCTCTGATCGATGTGGTTTAGTTCGACTCGAAGCGTGCCGCCCTCGCCGACCTCGATCGGAAAATCGAGGCGCTCGTGCTCTTGCCGAAGGTCATCCAGGTATCTAAGGGTCTGGCGGGCAAAGTAGCCGATCTCGGGGTCATGACGCTTCTTTTCGAGCTCGTTGATGACCACGATGGGAATCACAACCGACTGCTCTTTGAACCTAAAAAGTGCCTTTGGATCGCTCAGCAGAACAGAAGTATCGAGCACATAGGTGATTTGCTGAGTCTTGCTGGCCGACTTGCCGGACTCTGACTTGACCGACGAGGTTTGCGCTGCCTTGGCCACTTAGGCTCCTTCAGTTGTCTAAACATTCGCTGCCAACGAAGGGGCCGAAGCCATCTAGCGCTGATAACTTATGGCAAAGTTATGCCCGCTCAGAGAACTATTTTGATAGCGACACGCCAGAGGGCGGGGTTCGTAACAGAGCGTTAACGCAGAAGCAAGTTTTAGGCCCCGAAGCGACGGTGGCGCAGCTGAAACGCGCGAAGTGCGCGCAAGAAGTCGACGCGACGAAAATCGGGCCAGAGGGCTTCTTCGAAGTAAAACTCGCTGTTCGCGCTCTGCCAGGTCAAGAAGCCCGAGAGCCGCTGCTCGCCGCTCGTGCGAATCACAAGATCTGGGTCAGGCTGACCGCTCGTGTAAAGGTTGGCGGCGATCAACTCTGGTGTCAGGCGGTTGGCAACGTCTTCGATGGATGCGCCCTCGGCCGCCTGTTGGTGCAGAATCGCGCGCATTGCGTCGGCGATCTCGAGACGGCCACCGTAGCCGACCGCAAGGTTGACCGTGGAGCCCGAAACCGCTGCGGTGGCGGCCTCGGCAGACTCGAGGCGCGCGGCCAGATCGCTCGGAAGCGCCGCCTTGTCGCCAACAACGTGGATGCGGCGCGTGCCCAACTCGCCGATAGCCTCGGCGAGGTCGCCGATAATCTGTAGCAACTCGTCGAGCTCCTGGCTCGCGCGGCCCGTGAGGTTGTCTGTCGAAAGCAGGTAGAGCGTGATCACGGGAATCTCGAGATCGTCGCACCAAGCAATGAACTCTAGGGTCTTGAGAGCCCCCGCCGTGTGCCC
>JBEGJS010000135.1:0-4326 GCA_041184485.1 Actinomycetota bacterium
GTGTGCTCGAGCTCGGTGACGCGGTCGAAGTGGTTCTCGAGGGTGTTCTTGTTGCGACCGGTGATCATCAGCAGGTCTTCGAGCCCGGCGTTGACCGCCTCTTCGACCACATACTGAATGACCGGCTTATCTACGATCGGCAGCATCTCTTTTGGCATGGCCTTGGTGGCCGGCAAGAAGCGGGTTCCGAGACCAGCAACCGGAATAACGGCCTTGGTTACCTTGAGATTTAGATTCCCCTGAGACATGGCTTAAGACTACTTCCTACTTCAATAGCCCGCGGATGAATCCGCTGCCCCAGCAGTAGTGCATGGTGGGCAGCACGACCAGCAGGCCGAGGCGTGCGCGAAGGCTTAGGTTCTTGGCGGTGAGCGCGGCGGCGGCGACGGCAAACGAGTAGGCGGCGGCCGGCAGAATGCCGAGCGTCCAGCCCGTGGTGAGCCACAGCGCCAACCCAAGGATGCTGCCCGCGACCAGCACCGGCGGGGCAAAGTAGCGCAGGTTTGCGCGGCCGGGTGACATCTTGGTCAGAGTTGCACGCCAGATGCCCGTGTCAAAGAACTGCTTTGCGAGGCGGCTCAACTTAGAGCGCGGGTGGTAGGTGACCTCGAGTCGCGGGTCGAACCAGACCACCCCGCCGCTCTCGCGGATGCGCAGGTTGAGCTCCCAGTCTTGGCCGCGAATCATGCGCTCGTCGAACCCGCCGGTGCGCTCTAGGGCGCTGCGGCGAAAGACGCCAAGATAAACCGAGTCGCTCGGGCCGGCCTTGCCCCCAACGTGAAAGGTTCCGCCACCAAGGCCGAGTCGACTCATGTATGCCCAGGCAACGGCCTGCTGAATCGGGGTCTCGCCGACCGCCTTCATCACGCCACCGACGTTATCGGCGCCGGTCTGGTTGAGCACCTCAACGGCAAGTTTTGTGTATCCGGGCGAGAGCTCGCTATGTGCGTCGACTCGCACGATCACGTCGTGCTTTGCGGCGGCAATCGCGGCGTTTAGACCAGCCGGGGTCTTGCCGGTTGGGTTGGCTACGACTTTCACCGCGAATCTCTTGGCAAGGTCATCCGCGATTTCTTGGGTTTTGTCGCTCGAGGGGCCAACCGCGATCACCACGTCGGTCTCGCCGGTCTGTTCCTGGGCAAAGATGCTCTCGACGGCGCGGGCTAGGTGCTTCTCTTCGTTTAGCACCGGCATCACATAAGAGACGCTCTTTAGCTGCTCGGTCACCGGTCAGCCGTTCTTTATGTTTCGGCCGAGGGCGTCGACGTGCCAGCCGGCGGCCTGCCAGCGAGCGATGTCGAGCAGGTTTCGGCCGTCGATGAGGTTTTTAGCGCCAACCCTGTTGCCGAGCTCGGATGGATCGATTTCGCGGTACTGCTTCCACTCGGTGGCAAGAATTACAAGCTCGGCTCCGGTCGCCGCGGCAAACACATCCTGGTCGCCCGCCCACTGCGGGTGCTGGCGAACCAAGGCAGGCAGAGCCATCGGGTCGTGCACAACAACCTTGGCTCCAAGATCATCGAGTTGCTTGGCGATATCTAGGGCGGCCGACTCGCGAAGGTCGTCGGTGTCGGGCTTGAATGCGGCTCCAAGAATCAGGATGCGCTTGCCAGTGACACCGCCGAGGGTTTGCTGGGCGAGGGTCACAACGCGCTCGCGCCGGCGGGCGTTGATGGCCTCGACGTCGTGCAAAAAGTCTGCTGCCGAGCTCACGCCGAGGTCTTCGGCGCGGGCGATGAACGCACGAACGTCCTTTGGCAGGCAGCCGCCGCCGTAGCCGACGCCATTGCGCAAGAACTTTGAGCCGATGCGCTCATCCAAGCCGATTGCCTCGGCGAGCTTCACGGCGTCTGCGCCAGCGGCCTCTGCCACTTCTGCTACCGCGTTGATGAACGAGATCTTGGTAGCCAAGAAGGAGTTGGCGGCCACCTTGACCAACTCGGCGGTTGGCAGGTCGGTGGTCAGCAGGGGAGTGCCGGTTGCGGTGATGGGGGCATAAAACGCGCGTAGCACGGCCTCGGAGTGCTCGTCGGTGACACCCAGCACGATGCGGTCTGGCGCGAGCGAGTCTTGCAGGGCGGTGCCCTCGCGCAGAAACTCGGGGTTCCAGGCAAGGTGCACCGGCCGGCCGGCCAGCTTGCTCGCGTGCTCGGCGAGGTCGGCGGCGGTGCCAACCGGCACCGTCGACTTGCCCGCGATCACGGCATCCTCGTTCAACACGGGAATCAGCGCTTCGACGGCGGAATACAGATAAGAGGTGTCGGCCTGGTTTGATCCTGCGCTCTGCGGGGTGCCGACGCACAAGAAGTGCACGGCCGCCGTCTTGCTCGATTCGCCGTGAGCCGTGGCAAAGCTCAGGCGTCCGCTGGCGATGGCGGCCGTCAGTGCATCCTGCAGCCCTGGCTCATAGAACGGCAAGCGCCCGGCCTCGAGCTCGGCGACTCGGGCCGCGTTCGGCTCGATGCCAATCACGTCGTGCCCAAGCTGAGCCATGGCGACCGCGTGGGTCGTGCCGAGGTAGCCGAGACCGATAACCGTGATGTTCATTAGGTTAAGCCTACCTATCCAGTGGGTGCGGCAGCCGCGGCAAAACTCGCCACTTGGTTTCTGAATGTCGAATTACGGGTGAACTAATGACGCCCAACTCGAACCGAGCGACGAAACCCTTGCCCCGAAAACCTAGGCTTGGATTATGCCGACCTCAATCAACCTGCTCGATGCTCAGAGCATCGTGGCAAGCCTGGGCAGCCTGGCCGTGGTCGGCGTCATGCTGGTCATTTTTCTTGAAACCTCGACGGTCTTCGGTTCTTTTCTGCCGGGCGACTCGCTCCTCTTCGTCCTAGGTCTCGCTCTGGCAACCTCGATCTCGCAGTTTCCGTTCTGGCTCGCCCTGCCGATGGTTTGGGTCGCCGCCGTGGTTGGTTCTCAGGCTGGCTACCACTTTGGGGTCAAGGTCGGTCCTGCACTCTTCAAGCGCGAGGAGGGCATCTTCTTCAAGCGCAGCATGGTCGAAAGAGCCCGGGGTTTTTTCGAGCACTACGGACCGCGGGCCATCATCCTCGCCAGATTTGTGCCGGTCTTGCGCGCGCTTGTGCCGATGTTCATCGGCGTGACTGGCTTTGGTGCTCGCCGTTATCTCAAGTTCAACGCGATAGGAGCGACCGCTTGGGTCGGAGTCTTGATGACCGCTGGTTTCACGCTAGGTCAGATTGCCTGGGTGAAGCACAACATCGAGCTCTTCACCATTGGCTTCGTGGTGGTCTCGTCGCTGCCTTTTCCGCTGGAGCTCCTGAGAAATTGGCTCAAGCAACGAGCTCGTGGCGCAAAAGCCTAAAGTCGCCTGCCTCTGCTTCAAACGGAACCAGTTCAGGATACTTGGGCTCAATGCCGTCACCGCTCGAGACTCGTCGTATCTTGCGGCTAAAGAACGGCAGCACGTGAATCACAAACCAGCGGATGGTCGCATACAACCCTCGGGCCGGCGCACTCATTTCTGATTCGTCGTGTTCGAGGTGTCGATAGTCGAGGTTGAGCGCGTCCGCGGCACGATTCGCGACTCGTGCATGTCCGTGGCCCGAGAAGTGCACCATGTCTTCGGCCCAAAAGCACAGCTCTTTGAGCGAGTCGATTCTGAAAACATCCAGCACCGGCGCACCGAGGGCAACCGCTGTGTCTTCGATCAGCCGAGTCATGACCTCTGCCCGCACCGCCATCGCCTTGAAGACTCTGAGGTGCAGCGGATTCAGGGTATTCGCCACCAGCACAACGCAGCCTGCGTCTTGAAGTCGCTTCACGCCCTCGGCCAGCTGGCGCTGCAGCTCGGGGTACTTTTTGTAGCTCTTCATGAGGTCGTTGGCGCCGGCCATTACTGTGACTAAGTCGGGTTTTAGGCTCAAGGCAGCCTCGAGTTGGCTCCCCATGATGTCGGGCAATTTGCTGCCACGGATGGCCAGATTCGCATAGTGAAACTCGTGGCCGTTCGTTTCGGCCTGTTTGGCTAGCAGGGCCGCCAGGCGATCCGTCCAGCCTGCCCGCTCGCGTTTGATCTCGAACTCGAAGTCGCCAAGACCTTCAGACAGTGAATCGCCGATGGCAACGTAGCTGCGATATTCGGTCATCCCGGGGCTCCTCGTGAACCTTCAAAAGTGGCCTTACGAGGTCAGTTTAGAAAGTTAACGAGACGCTTCGGCGCGCCGAAATAGCCTGTTTACCAAGGTTTCAGTGAGTGATAACCTCGCCGATGCCGTTGATGGTCGAAACGTGAATCCAGTCGATGCTCATCTGAGCCTTGGACAACGCTGGGTCGATTGGGCCAGGAAAGTTGCC
>JBEGJS010000136.1:0-4942 GCA_041184485.1 Actinomycetota bacterium
ACGCCCCAGCCGTGGCCGCCAAACTTGCTCGCGAGGGCGACTTCATCATCACGATGGGTTGCGGCGACGTCTATCGCATGGTGCCAGCACTGCTTGAGGCCCTTGGCCCGGTGGAGGCCGATTAGTGAAGAGGCCAGACGGACGCTTGGCGAAGAACACCTCTCGCCCCGCGCCAAAGATGGAGCGCCAGGTGAAGCCTGCCGAGCCGGTAAAGACGACGAAACCTGCCAAGCCTGCTGAGCCGGCCAGGGCGCTCAAAACCGTGAAGGTCGCGAAAGCCACCAAGGCGCCAAAGTCGGCAAAGGTGCCGAGGCCGGTCAGGGCTTCGAAGCAGGGCAAGGCCAGTGTGCTCTCAGACGCAGTTGCCGTGCGCAAGGCCGACCGCGCAGCGGCCAGGCAGCGCCACCGCGAGGCAAGACGCTTCACTTCAACGGTGCGCCAGCGCCGCTGGTTTGCTGGCCTGACTCTTAGCGTGGTCGCGTTGCTCGGCTCGACCATCCTGATCGCGACCTATTCGCCACTGCTCGCCGTGCAACGCATCGTGGTGTCGGGTACCGACCGTATTCCTCAGTCGGCCATCAAGAAGGCCCTCAAGGGCGAGCTGAATAAACCGCTGCCGCAGGTTTCGAGTGATGAAATCTCGACCCTTCTCAAGCCTTTTCGCCTGATTCAGTCGTTTGCCGTCGTCTCGATTCCGCCGCACACGCTTGAGGTTCGCATCGTCGAGCGCCAACCAATCGCGATCGTCAAGATTGGCGGCAATAACTTTCTCTACGACCCCGCTGGCATTCAGCTTGGCAAGGCCAACAATCTTCTCGCGTATCCGACGATCGTGATTCAGGGCAACCCGAGTGACAGCGAGAACTTCAGCGAGGCAATAGATGTGTTGATGGCCTTGCCTACGACGTTGCTTCCGAAGGTCAACACCATCGAGGCAAAGACCAAAGACAACGTCGTCATCACCCTGCGTGGTTATTCGTCGCGCAAGATTATTTGGGGCGACTCTTCGAACTCGATTCTCAAGTCGCGCGACCTCTCGGCCCTGCTCGCAAACAACACGGGCAACGCCAGCGTGATCGATGTTTCGTCGCCAACTGCTCCCGTTGTTCGTCAATAAAAACTGCTTCGCGACACGCCCGACAGCCTTCGCCGACTCGGCCAATTCTTCACGTACTTTCTAGGCGCGGTTACCTAAAAAAGCCGCACCCTAAGGCTTAACTCAAGGTTGAAGCTTTAGGACCCAGGCATTATTCGGCGCAGGAGGAACAGCGTGGGACTCAACCAGAACTATCTAGCGGTCATCAAGGTCGTCGGTGTCGGCGGCGGTGGCGTGAACGCCATCAACCGCATGATCGAAAGCGGACTTCGCGGTGTCGAATTCATCGCGATCAACACCGATGCCCAGCAGCTGCTCGTCAGCGAGGCAGACGTCAAGCTTCCGATCGGTTCTGAGCTAACCCGCGGTCTCGGCGCAGGTGCCGACCCAGAGGTCGGCCGTCGCGGAGCAGAAGACCACGAGGCAGACATCGCCAACGCCCTCAAGGGTGCAGACATGGTCTTCATCACCGCAGGCGAGGGCGGTGGCACCGGAACCGGTGGCGCACCAATCGTCGCCCGCATCGCAAAGGGCCTCGGCGCCCTCACCGTCGGTGTTGTCACCCGTCCGTTCGACTTCGAGGGCAAGCGCCGCGCCCAGCAGGCCGAGCAGGGCATCGAAGCCCTTCGCCAAGAGGTCGACACCCTCATCGTGGTGCCAAACCAGCGCCTGCTAGACATCGCTAACAAGCAGGTCAGCCTGGTCGAGGCCTTCTTCACCGCGGATGACGTTCTCAAGGCCGGTGTTCAGGGCATCACCGACCTGATCACCAACCCAGGTCTGATTAACCTCGACTTCAACGACGTCAAGTCGATCATGCAGGGTGCCGGTTCGGCAATCATGGGCATCGGTTCGGCAAAGGGCGAAGACCGCGCCATCAAGGCCGCCGAAATCGCAATCGCGAGCCCACTGCTCGAGGCATCCATCGATGGCGCACACGGAGTGCTGCTCTCGATTCAGGGCGCATCGAACCTCGGCCTGCACGAGGTCGACCAGGCCGCGAAGCTCATCCAAGAAGCCGTCAGCCCGCAGGCCCAGATCATCTTCGGTACCACGATCGATGACCGCCTTGGCGACGAGGTTCGCATCACCGTGATCGCAGCAGGCTTCGACGGTGGCGAGCCAAAGCGCCGCCCGGCCGCGACCTACCAGCAGATCGTCAACCCACTGGTTCAGTCGACCCCAGAGGCGCCAGCCGCAGCGATTCCGGTTGAGCCAGCCGCAACGCTGTTCAACACCGTCGCAGCACCCGTTGCCGCGGTCGAAGAGGCAGAGCCTGCCACCTCGGCGTTGCCAATCGTTGCCGAGACCGAGCCAGTATTCGCCCGTGCGCAGTCGTCAGACGGCACGTTCGGCGATGACCTCGACATCCCAGACTTTCTCAAGTAGCCATGGCAACGCTCGCTGAGCGGCTTGCCGCCATCGAGACGAGAATCCAGGATGCCGCCCGGCAGGCCAATCGTTTGCGCGATGAGATCACGCTCGTCGTGGTCAGCAAGAATCATCCCGCTCAGCTCGTGGTCGACCTAGTCGACCTCGGGCAGCGGCACTTCGGCGAAAATCGCGACCAAGAGGCCGCCCCAAAGGCCGCCGAGGTTGCCATCGAACGGCCCGGCCTAGCCAACTGGCACTTCGTTGGGCAGCTGCAGACCAACAAGGTCAAGTCGGTGCTCAACTATGCATTCACCGTGCACTCGCTAGATCGCGAGTCGCTGCTGCGCGAAATCTCAAAGGTTGCGTCGAACCGGGGCATCGAGGTCGAGGTATTCATCCAGTTGAATCTCACGGATGACCCCGAGCGCGGCGGCATCGAGCCGGCCAACCTTTTGGCATTTGCCGAGGCTGCCGCTGCGGCGCCGGGCATCAAGCCCATCGGGGTCATGGCGGTTGCCTCGCTCGAGGGTCAAGAAGAGCGCGACTTCGGCCTCGTGGCCGCCGCGAGCCAGCAGCTGCAGACGGTCATACCGGCAGCGAGCTTCGTCTCGGCGGGCATGTCTGGCGACTTCGAGCAGGCGATTTCTTATGGCGCGACACACTTGCGCATCGGCACCGCAATCACGGGAACAAGGCCGAGTTAGCCATATCCTTTTCAGGTAGGTAATCCAAGGAGGACACTATGGCAGGCATCATTCAGGGCGCTAAAGATTTTCTAGGCATGGGCGAAGGCTCGTCTGACTTTTCTTTTCCAACCTCGGCCGCTCCGGCATCTCAGGGCCGCGCGCCGCGCGTGACTTCGTTGACCGCTCGTCGCAGCAACAATGCCGCGATGACCGAGATCAGCACCTTTGAGCCCAGCTCCTACAACGAGGCCCGCGACATCGCGATCTCGTTCCGCGACGGACTTCCGGTAATCGTGAACCTCGCTCAGGTTTCTGAGGCAGACGCTCGTCGCTACCTCGACTTCTTGCTCGGTTTGCAGTGGGGTCTCGACGGCCACCTCAAGCGCGTCACCCCAAAGGTGTTCCTGCTGACTCCAAACCACGTTGCAATCACCGACGAAGAAGAGAGCGCAACCGAGTTCTCTGACGAGCTGCTGACCCGCCCGTAGTCGGCGACTCGGCATCGGTGTAGCCGTTGCTTTACCTTGGCCTTGGCCTCTACTGGGCGCTTAACCTCTATTTCTATGTTCTGGTTGCCCGCCTCATTCTCGACCTCGCGCGCCAAGTCAAACCATCGTGGCGACCTCGCGGCCTGGGGCTGGCCCTCGGCTCGACGGTCTACCTACTAACCGACTGGCCGCTGAAGCAGATTCGCCGCATTATCAAGCCGATTCGTGCCGGTGGCATCCTGCTCGACTTCTCTTGGACCCTGCTTTTGTTTCTGGTGATGTTTCTGCGGGGACTCGCGCTTTCTATCTAGGTTTCTCGGCATCCCTGTGCATGAAAGCCGCTGGATGCGCGGATTAGGGTAACCTAGGCAAAGCGCAAATAGAACCGCGCGTGAGCTTAGAAGAGGTGAAACATGACCCTGACTCCCGAAGATATCGTTAGCAAGCGGTTTCAACCTACAAAGTTTCGCGAGGGCTATGACCAAGACGAGGTCGATGACTTTCTCGACCAGGTAGTAGTCGAGTTCCGCCGAGTCACCGCCGACAACGACGAGTTGCGCCAGCGCCTTTTGGCAAGCGAGGCGCGCATCGCAGAGCTCCAGCGCTCGGGCGCCGGCTTGGTTGAGCAGATCACGACCCCAGCCGTCTCTGCAGCCAGCGTGGTTGACCCTGCCAGCAACTTTCCGGTCGCAATGCAAGACCCGGTCATGCTCGACTCGAGCAACACCAACAACCTTCTTCAGCTCGCCCGCAAGCTCCACGACGAGCACGTTCGCGAAGGTCTCGAAAAGCGCGATCAGCTCATCCAAGAGGGCCACACAGCCGCGGCCCGACTCATTCGCGAGGCAGAGGCATCGCACCGTGCCGACGTGATTCGTCTCTCGCAAGAGAAGGCCATCATCGAGAACGAGATTCAGCAGCTCAAGTCGTTCGAGCGTGAGTACCGCATCAAGCTCAAGACCTTCATCGAGAGCCAGTTGAGCGACCTAGCGGCATCCGAGCAGCACTTCGGCGACCAGCCGAGCGGTTTCAACGCGATCACCACCGGCGAAATCTCACTGCCACCTTCGGCAACCGGCTACGGCTTCACCGTCTAGCCTTATGGCGCGCACCGGCACTAGGCGAGCTGGCCGCAAGTCGGTCGCGCTCACAGTATTAATCCTCGGCACCGCCGTTGCAGCGTTAGACCAAATCTCGAAGGCCTGGGCTCTAGCAACCTTGGTGCCATACCAGCCCGTCGAATTCTGGCCCCCGCTGGTGAATTTCGTCTTGGTGTTCAACAAGAGCGCGGCTTTTTC
>JBEGJS010000137.1:0-7744 GCA_041184485.1 Actinomycetota bacterium
GTCTCTTCACTCTGCGCGAGGGCATCCGCCCTGCCGTGCCGCTGAACGAGGTAGAGCCAATCAGCGAAATCGTCAAGCGATTCTCGACCGGCGCAATGTCTTATGGCTCGATCTCGCCAGAAGCGCACGAGACTCTGGCAATCGCGATGAACCGCCTCGGCGGCAAGTCGAACACCGGCGAGGGTGGCGAAGATGTCGAGCGTCTACTCGACCCAACCCGCCGCAGCGCGATCAAGCAGGTTGCGTCCGGTCGTTTCGGTGTCACCTCGATGTACCTGAGCAACGCAGACGACATCCAGATCAAGATGGCGCAGGGCGCTAAGCCGGGCGAGGGCGGCCAGTTGCCACCGACCAAGGTTTACCCGTGGATCGCGCGCACTCGTCACGCAACCGCTGGAGTTGGCCTGATTTCGCCTCCGCCGCACCACGACATCTATTCGATCGAAGACCTCAAGCAGCTGATCTTTGACCTCAAGCGCGCCAACCGCGCCGCTCGAGTTCACGTCAAGCTCGTTTCGCAGGTCGGCATCGGCACAGTTGCCGCCGGAGTTGCTAAGGCAAAGGCAGACGTCATCCTGGTTTCTGGCCACGATGGCGGAACCGGTGCCAGCCCGCTCAACTCGCTCAAGCACGCTGGAACCCCTTGGGAGCTTGGCCTCGCCGAGACCCAGCAGACCCTGATGCTCAACGACCTTCGCGGTCGCGTTTCGGTTCAGGTCGATGGCCAGATGAAGACCGGTCGCGACGTAATCGTTGCTGCCCTGCTCGGTGCCGAGGAATACGGCTTCGCTACCGCTCCGCTGGTGGTTTCTGGTTGCATCCTGATGCGCGTCTGTCACCTCGACACCTGCCCGGTCGGTGTCGCGACCCAGAACCCAGTTCTGCGCGAACGCTTCACCGGCAAGCCAGAGTTCGTCGAGACCTTCTTCGAGTTCTTGGCCGAAGAGGTGCGCGAGTACCTCGCCGCGCTCGGTTTCAGAACCCTCGACGAGGCGATCGGCCACAGCGAGTTCCTCGATGTCAACCGCGCGATCAGCCACTGGAAGGCCGATGGACTCGACCTGAGCCCGATTCTTGCCGCTCCTTCGGTGCCGGCAGGTTCGCCACGTCGTCACGAGACCAACCAAGACCACGAGCTCGAGAACCACTTCGACCACAAGCTCATCGCCGGCGCAGCCCAAACCCTCAAGGATGGCTCCGCGGTCAAGCTCGAGCTTGCCATCACCAACGTCGACCAGGCGGTTGGCACCATGCTCGGCAACGAGCTGACCAAGCGTTTCGGTGCCGAGGCTCTGCCAGAGGCAACCATCGACGTGCACCTGCGCGGTGCCGCCGGGCAGTCCTTCGGAGCATTCATGCCTCGAGGCATCAAGCTGACCCTCGAGGGCGACGCCAACGACTACGTTGGCAAAGGCCTGTCTGGCGGTTCGATCGTCGTTCGCCCAGACCGCGACTCGATCTATCCGGCAGAGCAGAACATCATCGCCGGCAACGTGATCGGCTACGGTGCCACCTCCGGCAAGATTCTGCTTCGCGGAATCGCCGGCGAACGCTTCTTGGTGCGCAACTCTGGTGTGACCGCAGTGGTTGAGGGCGTTGGCGACCACGCGCTCGAATACATGACCGGTGGCGTTGCCGTCATCCTTGGTCGCACCGGCAGAAACCTCGGAGCAGGCATGTCTGGCGGTGTCGCATACGTTTACAAGCTGCGCGCCGACAAGATCAACCACGAGGCCCTGCAGGCTGGCGAACTGCACGTTGGCGAGCTCGAGGCGGCAGACGTTGCCCGACTCAAAGAGCTGCTGGCCCTGCACGCGAGCGAGACCGGTTCGCTGCTCGCGACCAACCTGCTCGAAAACTTCGATGCCGAGGTCGCAAACTTCAGCCGCGTGCTGCCGCGCGACTTCGCCAACGTCGTTCGCATCCGCGAGAACGCCGTTGCCCAGGGCGTAGACCCAGACGGCGACGTGGTTTGGAAGCAGATTCTGGAGGTCACCAATGGCTGATCCAAGAGGATTCCTCAAGGTCACTGAGCGCGAGACCGCTGCTCGCCGCCCGGTTTCGGTTCGCATCATGGACTGGAAGGAAGTCTATGAGCGCCGCCAGCAGGGTGTCGTTCAGCAGCAGGCCGGCCGATGCATGGATTGTGGCGTGCCGTTCTGCCACCAGGGTTGCCCGCTCGGCAACCTGATTCCAGAGTGGAACGACCTGACCTGGCGCAACGATGGCCACGGAGCCATCGAGCGCTTGCACAAGACCAACAACTTTCCGGAGTTCACCGGCCGCCTCTGCCCGGCTCCCTGCGAGAGCGCTTGCGTGCTCGGCATCAACCAGCCTGCCGTCACAATCAAAGAGATCGAAGTTTCGATCATCGATCAGGCCTTCGACAACGACTGGGTTCAGCCACACGCTCCAGAGCGCCTAACCGGCAAGACCGTTGCCGTGGTTGGTTCGGGCCCCGCCGGCCTGGCCGCCGCCCAGCAGCTCACCCGCGCTGGTCACACCGTTGCCGTCTATGAGCGCGACGACAAGATCGGTGGCCTGCTGCGCTACGGCATCCCTGATTTCAAGATGGAAAAGCAGCACATCGACCGCCGCATCGCGCAGATGGAGGCCGAGGGCACTCGCTTCCGCCCGGGCGTATCCATCGGCACCGACATCAGCTGGGATGAACTTCGACGCCGCTACGACGCCGTGCTCATCGCAACCGGAGCCACGAAGCCGCGCGACATCAAGGTTCCTGGCCGAGAGCTAGACGGCGTGCACTTCGCCATGGAGTACCTAACCCAGGCCAACCGCGTCGTCTCGGGCACCGAGGTTGCCGACCAGATCGTCGCTGACGGCAAGCACGTCGTGATTCTAGGCGGTGGCGACACCGGCGCAGACTGCCTCGGCACCGCAACCCGCCAGGGCGCCCTGAGCGTGACCACCCTCGCCATCGGCAAGCAGCCAGGCGAGGAGCGTCGCCCAGACCAGCCTTGGCCGACTTTTCCGACCCTGTTCGAGGTTGCCAGCGCGCACGAGGAGTTCGGCGAGCGAAAGTACCTCGCCAGCACCGTCGAGTTTGTCGGCGAGAACGGCAAGCTCACCGGCGTCAAGGTCGCAGAGACCGAGTTCGTCGACGGCAAGCGCCTACCTAAGGCCGGCACCGAGCGCGTGATCCCTGCAGATTTGGTTCTTCTCGCTCTTGGCTTCACCGGAGTAGAGGGGGATCAACTCACCGAGCAGGCAGACATCGAGCTCTCGGGTCGCGGCGACGTCGTTCGCGACTCATCCTGGGCAACTAACCAGGATGGCGTGTTCGTCGCCGGAGACGCGGGTCGCGGCCAGAGCCTGATCGTTTGGGCTATCGCCGAGGGTCGCGCTGCAGCGGCCTCGATCGACGCCTATCTAGAGGGTTCGACGACCCTGCCGTCGCCAGTTCGCACCACCGACATGCCGATTTCGATTTACAGCTAAAACAACTACCAAAGGCCTCCTCGGTAGTGTTACCGAGGGTAACCACCAGAAGAGGAAAACCATGAGACGCGCGAAAATCGTCGCAACACTCGGACCAGCAGTTTCGAGCTACGAGAAGCTCCGAGAAATCATCGACGCAGGCGTTGACATCGCCCGTATGAACCTGAGCCACGGCTCATACGAGGTTCACGAAGAGATCTACCGCACGGTTCGCAAGGCCGCTGCCGACTCGGGCAAGAACATCGGCGTCTTCGTCGACCTCCAGGGTCCAAAGATTCGTCTCGGCAAGTTCGCCGACGGCCCGGTCATGCTCGAAAAGGGCGCGACCTTCAAGATCACCATCGAAGACATCCTTGGTGACGTCAACATCTGTGGCACCACCTTCAAGGGTCTGCCAGGCGACGTCAAGGTCGGCGACCTGCTGCTCATCGACGACGGCAAGGTAACCCTCAAGGCCACCGAGGTCAGCGACACCACCGTCACCACCGTGGTCGAGGTTCCTGGCCCTGTCTCGAACAACAAGGGCATCAACCTCCCAGGCGTTGCCGTCAACGTTCCTGCGCTGTCTGAAAAAGACGAGGATGACCTCCGCTGGGGCATCAAGCTCGGCGTCGACATGATCGCCCTCTCGTTTGTTCGCAACGCATCCGACATCATCCGCGTGCACGAGATCATGCGCGAAGAGGGCAAGTTCTTGCCGGTCATCGCCAAGATCGAGAAGCCGCAGGCAGTTGCCGCGCTCGAAGAGATCATCGACGCATTCGACGGCATCATGGTCGCCCGCGGTGACCTCGGTGTCGAGCTGCCACTCGAGCAGGTTCCTCTGGTTCAGAAGCGTGCCATCGAGCTCGCTCGCCGCTGGGCAAAGCCGGTCATCGTGGCCACCCAGATGCTCGAGACCATGATCACCGCTTCGCGCCCAACCCGCGCCGAGGCCAGCGACGTTGCTAACGCAGTCTTGGATGGCGCCGACGCACTCATGCTTTCGGGCGAGACCTCGGTTGGCGAGTTCCCGGTTGACGTGGTTTCGGTTATGGCTCGAATCATCGAGTCGACCGAAGACAACGGCCTCGACCGCATTCCGCCACTGGGTACCCGTCCACACACTCACGCCGGTGCTGTTTCGCTTGCTGCCGTAGAGATCGCCGAGCTGCTCGGCTCGAAGTTCGTCTGCGTCTTCACCGAGTCGGGTGACTCGCTTCGCCGCGTTGCTCGCCTGCGCAGCAGCGTGCCGATCTTGGCCTTCACCCCAAACCCAGAGACCCAGCGTCGCCTGGCTCTCGTGTGGGGCGCCAAGACTTACCTGGTTGACCAGGTCAAGCACACCGACCAGATGATGGCTCAGGTTGACGCCGTGGTCTTGGCTCAGGGCCTCTGCCAGGTCGGCGACGAGGTCGTCGTCGTGGCCGGCACCCCGCCTGGCATCCAGGGTTCGACCAACTCGCTTCGCGTGCACAAGGTCGGTTCGCTGGGCTAGTCAGCAAGCATTCGCTTAAAGCAAAAGAGCGGGTCCCAGACGGGATCCGCTCTTTTCTTTATTGTGCCGAAGGTGGGACTCGAACCCACACGCCCTTTCGAGCAAAGCATTTTGAGTGCTCCGCGTCTGCCATTTCGCCACTTCGGCTCGACACAACTCGACAAGTTTAGCCGAGCGCGCAGACCGATGGCTAATCGGCCAACGGACCATCCTTGTTGGCTTTCGTTACCTATTTGTCATAAAACGCTTAACGAGGTTAAGGTTGAGACATGTCTATCGAAGGTGTGCGCCGCGTAGTCGTGGCTGAGGACGAATCGCTAATCCGCATGGATGTCGTTGAGACTTTGCGAGAGCTTGGTTTTGAGGTCGTAGCCGACGTCGCCGACGGCGAGCAGGCGGTTGCAGCGGCCATCGAGCACAAGCCCGACCTCGTCGTGATGGACATCAAGATGCCGGTCATGGATGGCATCACCGCTGCCGAAAAGATCTCGGCACTCAAGATTCCCGTTGTGCTGCTCACCGCCTTCTCGCAGAAGGAGCTCGTCGACCGGGCCAGCGAGGCCGGTGCCATGGCATACGTGGTCAAGCCGTTTAGCGCCACCGACCTGCTGCCTGCCGTCGAGATTGCTATCAGCCGCCACCAGCAGTTCGTTGCCCTCGAGTCTGAGATTCAAGACCTGCAGGAGCGCTTCGAGACCCGCAAGCTGATCGACCGGGCCAAGGGCCTGCTAAACGCCAAGATGAACCTGAGCGAGCCAGAGGCCTTCCGCTGGATTCAGAAGGCTTCGATGGACCGTCGACTCACCATGCAAGAGGTCGCCCAGACCGTAATCGAACAGCTCGGCGAAAAGTAGCCGAAGAGGTTCATTCCTTTTTAGCGCTGAAGCGTGCTCTTTTAGAGGTCGCGCAAGAAGTTAGTGATGCGCACGGTGCTCAGGCGGCGCCCGGCTTCATCCGTGATTGCAATCTCGTGGGTCGCCAGGCTTCTGCCAAGTGAAATCGAAGTACAGGTTCCGGTCACCAGGCCCTCTTTGGCCGAACGCGAGTGCGATGCGTTGACCTCGATGCCAACGGCGACCTTGCCCAGGGTCGATGCCCAAACGGTTGCCGCGAACGATCCGAGCGATTCCGCCAAGACCACGTAAGCCCCGCCGTGCACGAGTCCGAGGGGCTGACGGTTGCCCTCGACCGGCATGGTCGCGACGGCACGCTCGGCCGAAAGTTCGAGCAGTTTGATTCCCATGCGCTCGGCAAGTTCGCCCAGGCCACGCTCCTTTAGAAGCTTGGCGGCGGCCTCGCTGGTGATTGGCGCTTCAGTCATCCTGGCCTCCGAAACATAGTCGCAACGGCAAGTAGCATTGCCTTGTGAACGATAGCCAAAAGCCTACCCTGCTGCTCATTGACGGGCATTCCCTGGCTTTTCGAGCCTTCTACGCGCTTAGCCCAGATGGTTTCAAGATGCCGTCTGGCCAGCACACCAACGCGGTGCACGGTTTCATCTCGATGCTGCTCAACATTCTGGGCAACGAAAAACCAACTCACCTCGCGGTTGCCTTCGATCTCTCGCGCTTCTCGTTTCGCACCGAGATTTACCCCGAATACAAGGGCACCCGCGGCGAGACTCCGCCAGAATTCAATGGCCAGACCGAGCTTCTAGAAGAAGCCCTCGCTGCCATGAACATTCGCACTATCACGCGCGAGAACTACGAGGCCGACGACCTATTGGCCAGCCTCGCAGATCAGGGCGCGGCCGCTGGCTACCGCGTGCTGTTGGTTTCGGGCGACCGCGACACCTTTCAGTTGATCTCCGAGAACACCACGATTCTTTATCCGGTCAAGGGCGTCATGAACCTGGCTCGGATGACCGACGAAGCCGTGGTCGAGAAATACGGCATCCACGCCGTTCAATACCCAGACCTCGCCGCGTTGGTGGGCGAGACCAGCGACAACCTGCCCGGTATTCCGGGCGTTGGGCCAAAGACCGCGGCCAAGTGGATTCAGCAGTACGGCGGCCTCGATCAGATTCTGGCTGCCGATTCCGAGATTGGCGGCAAGGTCGGCGAGAGCTTACGCGAACACCGCGAGCTAGCGATTCGAAACCGACAGCTGAACCATCTGGTGCGCGACCTTGACTTGGGGCTCGAGTTTGAAGAGCTTCGCCTTCGCGGGGTTAACGGCGACAAGGTCAAAGAGGTTTTTGCCAAGCTGCACTTTAGAACCCTCACCGAGCGAGTGCTGAGGTTGCGCGGCGTGCACACCGAGGCTGCGTCGGGTGACTCGGCTTCAGGCCCGGGCGAGGATTCGGCGGCCGCATCGATTCCGGAGGCCAGCCCATTCGAAGAGATCGAAGTGCCCGAGGATGCAACGGCTAGCACCGCCGAACTGATCGCGTTCGCCAAGGAGCACGAGCGTGTCGGCATCGCATTCGAGTTTGACCAGGCCGGGGGAGTCGCCCAGGTCGCGCTGGCCAGCCAGCACAAGCGCCTAACGCTCGAGGTGAATGGCAAACTTCCGCCCGAGATCGCATCCATGTTGCAAACGGCTGGCACGAACCGCCGCTATGCCTACGACTCGAAGAACATCGAGCGGTCGCTGATGGCGAACTCGGCCAACCTGGTTGGTTGCACCGACGACGCCCTGCTCTATGCCTACCTCTTGAACCCCGTGCGACGCGGCTACGCGCTCGACGACCTAGCGCTCGAATACCTCGGCCTCGAGGTCAAGCGCGGCGACCCGAACCAGTTGCTGAGCGACTCGTCTGGCGACACCAGCCTCAACGCCTGGCTCGCCCTGCAGCTGGGCAAGAAG
>JBEGJS010000138.1:0-6226 GCA_041184485.1 Actinomycetota bacterium
GCATAGAAACCGGCTCAAAATCGACGATCGCGTTGGCGACCGCCGCCCAGGCTCCGCGGGCGGCTCGGTGTTCGGCGGGGTCATCGCCAAGCGTGTAACCGGCGGTAGGCCAGGCCATCCAGGTTCGCTCGTGCGCGGCCCATTCGGGTGGCATCGTCCATCCTGGTTGATTGTTTTGCGGGGTCACTTTGCAACACCCGGAATGCCGCCCTGAACACCATCGCCACCGAAAGTCCTTGGATTCGCCACCTGCTTGATGTGTAGGCCATAGGTGTCTGGGCGCCGAGTGGCCAAGAAGGGAAACAGTTTTAGCCAGTCGGCTCGTTGGTCAAGGTCTAGTTCTGCGATCAGCACCTCGTCTTGGTCGCGCGACGCCTGCACGAGCACCCTGCCGTATGGGTCGCTGATGAAGCTGCTGCCATAGAAAGTGAGCGAGCCCTCGAAGCCATAGCGATTCGGCACGACCATGAAGGTGCCGTTTGCGATGCCGTTGCCCACGATAACCTGCTGCCAGAGAGGCTGAGTGTCGAACTCAGGGTGGTCGGGTTCTGAGCCAATTGCCGTGGGGTACACGAGGATTTCGGCGCCTCTAAGCGAGTACTCGCGGGCTACCTCCGGAAACCACTCGTCCCAGCAGGTGGGCAGGCCTAGCTTGGCCGAGCCGCTGCCGAGGTCAACCGAATAGACCGGGTATGCCTCAGATTCGAGCGACCCATCGCCGGCAGGTCCGGGAGCGAAGTATTGGTCTTCGAAGTACCCCTCGGTGACCGGAATGTGAAGCTTGCGAGTTCGTCCGACGAGCTCACCGCTGGGGGCAACCAGAATCGCGGTGTTCAGGCCGCGAACAGAGTCGTTCGGGTTCTTTTCAAACAAGGATGCGTGAACGCACACGCCGTACTTTTGGGCTAGCCGACGGGCCAGCGCGAGAGTTGCGCCAGACTCAAGATCTTCGGCGGTGGCCTGAGCGTCGCCGGTTGGCATTGCGTCGGCCGGGTAGCGGCTCAACGTGAGTTCTGGCAAGAACACCGCGGTTGCTCCGCCCTCGGCCGCGAGTCGCACGCCGTTTTCAATTGTGGCTTCGTGTCCGGCTGCATCCTCGTGCCACCTGGTTTGAACGAGGGCGACGGTGACGATTGGGCGGTCGGACTCCTTCGTGCGAGCGAGAGACGGCAGCGCCGATGCCTTGGTGACCTTCATGCTCAGACTTTCTGCCTATGGCTTCATGGTGTCGAGAATCTCGACCAGCAACTCGAATGAGGTTCGCGGGTTAACTATGGCAAATCTGGTATGCGGCCGGCCATTCAACGATGACGGCAGAACCAGCCCGATCTGCTTCTCGAGCAGGTCTGAGCCCCAGCTTTCGTAGTCCTCGAGAGCCCATCCGTTGCGTTCGAAAACCACGATCGAGAGTTCGGGCTCGCGCACCAACCGCAGGTAGTCGCGCGATTCGATCTCTTTCGCGATTCGCTTAGCCAACGCGATGTTCTCTTCGATGGCCTCTCGGTATGCCGCCGCCCCGTGAGTAGCCAGCGAGAACCAGAGCGGTAGTCCGCGCACTCGCCGAGTCAGGTTGAACGCGTAGTCGCTTGGGTTCCACTCGCCGGGCTTATTGAGGGTGTCGAGGTACTCGCCGTGCTGGGTGTGCGCGATTCGCGCAATCTCAGGGTCGCGATAGATAAGTGCGCAGGCGTCAAACGGCGCGAATAGCCACTTATGCGGGTCGACGATAGCCGAGTCGGCGAGGGCTGCACCTTCAAACAGATGCCTGGATGAAGGGGCTAGCGCGGCAGCCAAACCGTAGGCGCCGTCGACGTGAAACCAGATGCCTCGCTCGCGAGCAATCGAGCCGATGCCAGTCAGGTCGTCGACGATGCCGAAGTTGGTGGTGCCCGCGGTGGCCACAAGAGCGAACACGCCATCCGGGCTGGTTTCGAGGGTCTCTGCCACGGCGGCGGCTGTCATTCTGCCGCTCGAGTCGACGGGCACCTTGATCACGTCGATGTCCATGACGGCCGCTGCCGACTTGATTGACGAGTGCGCCTCGGCCGAGCAGAGCACCGCAAACCTTGGCGGCTGCTGGCGATTCTCGGCCGCAAGCTTGCGCTTGGCGTGGTCGCGGGCGGCCACCAGGGCAGAGAGGTTTCCGATGGTGCCGCCCTGCACGAACACGCCGCCGGCGCCCTCTGGCATGCCGAACTCGTGGGCAAGCCAGCTGAGCACCTCATTCTCGGCGTAAACAGCGCCGGATCCCTCGAGCCAGCTGCCGCCATAGATCGAGGATGCAGACACCACGAGGTCAAAAAGCGTCGCGGCCTCGGTTGGTGCGGTTGGAATGAAGCTCAAATAACCGGGATGGTCGGTCGAGAGCGATGCGGGGGCCAAAACCTCGGCAAACAGCTCGAGGGCTCGCTCGCCGCCTAGTCCGGCCTCGGTGATGGTGGGCGGGACTACCTGTTGAAGGTACTCGAGAGTTTGGGGTTGATCCAGGGGAGCCGGATCGAGCTCCATGCGGCCCTTTGCGTATTCGAGTACCTTCTCGCGAAGGGCCTTCGTGCGCTCGCTAGAACTGTGCATCGGGGCACGTTCGGGGGTCGACATGCGTCTCCTTTTGTTGGTTTTGAGCCTAGCCGAATCTCTCAGCCACCTCTCAGCAGAAAACCATCGGATGTCGAAGTTGCATGCAATAGCGTTAAGGCATGAACTTCATTGCAGGGCGAAGATTGATTGCGGGCACGGCGGTAATTGCCTGCATCCTCGGTTTTTCTGCACCCCTCTCGGCGAGCGCGGCGAGTGCTTGTATTCCGGCGCCAAAGTTGGTTAAAGGAAAAGTCGCCTTCAACTCGAGCATCGCCCCCGGTGTCTACGCTCGGGCCTACACGTTCAACGCCGGTGTTTCAAACTCAACAAACATCCCCACCAAGTTTTCGTACGTCACCTCCTCGCTGACCACTGCCGATGTGGTTCCGACATTCACCAAGGTCGGCGCCGTGGCGAACCAGCTCGATCTGGCGAACCAGTTCAACGCGATCGCTCATATGAACGACGACTACTTCTTCGGTGGCAGCAACGCACCGTGGGGTGCCTTCGTATCCAACAGCACCGCAGAGTATGTTCCGCCTCGAGCCACGACGGTGTTTGCCATATCCAAGAAGTCGGTTCCCGATTCCACCGGATACACAGCCCTTGGCTCCGGCGGAACTTTGTCGTTCGGCGGTAACCCAGCCTTGTCGCTGGTTGCGCTAAATCGCGCCACCTACAAACTGAACTCGGCCCAGGTATTCACCCCCGATTACTCACACAGCGCTATTCCAAGGGGAAAGGCATCGATCGCGATTGATCCTCGCGGCAAGATCGTCGGCGTCTCCAAGACCGGAAGCACTCGCAAGCCAAAGGCAGGCATCGTCATTAGCGCCGTTGGCACCGCGGCCACGATGCTTCAGAAGGCCGTTGTGGGTCAAAAGGTTCAGTACGTCAAGCCCGAAGCTCCTTATCAAAAAGTGCCAAGCGCAGACACCATCACCATGACCGGCGCGCTGAAGTGGGGAGTTAGCTCCAGCATCCCGATTATTGCGACGAATACCTCAGAGCTGCCCGCCGATCCGAACGCGGCCTTCAGTAGTGGCGCAACCCTCTTCGATAGCTACTGGAACGGCGCTGTTCCGCCGATGTCTTTCATGATCGTGATTGACAAGTCGACCTCAAAGGTAGTGGCCAAGTACAACGCGGCAGGTGACGTTTCTGTCGCGCCAAATCAACTTGTCGTGACCTTTACCGGAGCTTTCAATGCCGTTGCCTCGACCCTCAAGGTGGGCACCGAAGTGATCGTCGACCGCTCCTACGCAACCGATACGAAGCTTCCGGCCCTCATGGCTCTTGGTCGCGGACCCCTGATTCTTCAAAACAAAAAGGTCGTTATCACCTGCAACGGAAACGAAGAACAGATTCGACCTCGCTCTGTGATTGCCTGGAACACCAAGGGACAAATTTGGTTCTTCACTGCCACCTCGGGCATCAACATGATTGACAACGGGTTTCGCGTTGGAGGCGCAACGGCGCACCAGATGGCAGAAATCGCTCAGCAGTTTGGTGCTACTGAAGCCGTGCGCGTAGACGGTGGCGGTTCGACGACCATGATCATCAAGTCCAAGGGAACCCTGCAGCGCCTGGACCTGCCGAACGAGGCCTGGCAGCGACCGATTCCCGTCGGAATCGCGATGGTCGCTAAGTCGAAGTAGTCCTTCGAGACAACTGTGCGGCGATAATCCCGCCCACAACCAGGATGCCGCCTAGCCACTGGGCGCTCGAAACCGGCTGGGCGAGCCAAAGCCAACCGAAGAGAAACGCGAAGATGGTTTCGGCCGTAGATGCCACGCCAACGGCGGTGGCCGATAGCGACCTAAGAGCTAGATAAGAGAAAAGCATCGGCGCGAACGAGCCGGCTAGGGCCACCCAGGCAAGTAGAAGCCAAGCCGGCGCGTGCTGCTCGTTCAAGTTGCCGCCAAGCGAAATCGTGGCCAAAGGGTTTGCACTCGAGGCTAGAGCGCTTGGGTTGACCAGCATCCAAAACAGACTCGAAATCAACATCGAATAAAACAACAGCGACATGGAATCGCGCGTTCGTTGAATGCGCTCGGCTGAGATGAAGTAGAGCGTCAGGGTGGTGGATGCCAGCATTGCAAATCCAACGCCCACCAGATCAAGCGGTTCGGTGCTGAGCCCAGAAATCGCGGTGAGGCCCGCCAGAACGGCAATGACGCCAACCCACAGCACTGGTGAGTGTCGCTCCTTGAAGAACAACTGCGTGGCAATCGGCACAAACAGCACGGCTGTGTATTCGAACAAGAGGGCAGTGCCAACTGGCAGCAGTGACACTGCGTTCGTGTATGCCCACTGCATCACCGCAACGCCGACGATGCCAAACAGAAAAAGTTGGGGAAGTTCTCGTCTACTAACCCTGAAAGCAGATCTATTGGTTGCCAGAAGCACCAGACCGGCGCAAATCACGTTGGCCAGCGACCGAAAGATCACGATCTGCGAAGCCGAGTACCCCGACTCGGCGAGAACTCTGGTGGACGACGCATTGAGCCCAAACAGCGCGGCCCCGGCCAGCGCAAAGCCAAGCCCGAGTGTTGGGTTGCGTCTGTTCACATGCCGAGCCTAGCCCAGCCGGCCTTAGGCTTTAGTCATGACTAGTTTTGTACTCGCCGGTGGTTGTTTTTGGTGTCTTGACTCCGCATACATGCAGTTCGAAGGTGTGACCGACGTGGTCGTCGGATACATGGGTGGCGCACTGGAGAATCCCAGTTATGAACGGGTTTGCGACGGAAACACCGGCCACGCCGAGGTTGCCGAGGTCATCTTCGACGAGACGAAGATTCCGGCCGATGTGATTCTCGACATCTTCTTTACCGTTCACGACCCGCGACAGCTAAACCGACAAGGCAATGACATCGGCACTCAGTACAGGTCGGCGATGTTCTATGCCGATGAGGCTCAGAAAGCACTCTTTGAGGCGGCCATCGAGCGCGCCAAATCCCACTGGGATGGGCAGATCGTGACTCAGGTCGTGCCGGCCGAGACCTTTTGGGTGGGCGAGGAGTACCACCAGGACTTCTTTGCCAAGAATCCCAACCAGGGCTACTGCAACGCGGTGGTCGCGCCCAAGATGGCCAAAGCCAGGGCCGGATTCGCTGGCTACCTGCGCTAAAAGCGGCCCTGTGTAAAAGTTCTGCGCCGATTTTTCGGCTGGGCCAAACTCTCTGCATCGACGAATCGATGAACGGCATCGATCGATATAGAGAGGCAATAAATGTCAGACACCTACACAGTCTCAGGGCTGGTCGCTACGACTCCGCGGCACCTCGTCACTCAAGACGGCCTGCCGATCACCTCGTTTCGACTAGCGTCTTCTGTTCGCAAGTTCGACCGGTCGCAAAACAAGTGGGTCGACGGCGAGACCAACTGGTTCACCATCACATCCTTTCGTCAGATGGCCGTAAACGCGGCATCCTCGATCAACAAAGGCGAGCGCATTGTCGTGAGTGGCAAGCTGCGCATCCGAGACTGGGATAACGGCGAGCGCTCGGGCACCTCTGTTGAAATCGAAGCGGGTGCGCTAGGCCATGACCTCACCTGGGGAACTGCAAGCTTTACCAGAACGGTTCTGGTGCGCGAGGTGGCCGACGAAGATGTTGACCCGACAGACGAAGATTCGACTGACCAAGAA
>JBEGJS010000139.1:0-2861 GCA_041184485.1 Actinomycetota bacterium
GCCAATCCAGGCATGCCTCGAGAAAGGCTGTCCCATAACGGTGCCTTCCGGAGATGTTTCCGAAGGACCCGGATTGTTTTCGTGCGCGGGGCAGCAGACGGGCGAAATCACCAAAATCGGCATCTCGGGCTTGGCTTCTCGAATGGTATCGATGAAGCCGTGAACCGCAGGTCCAAACGTTCGCGATGTGTGGTTTGCACCGTTCACCACGTTAATCCCCAGTTTCAAGCTGATCAGGTCGGCGGGAAGATCGCGAATGGTGCGCGCCGAGAACTGCTCGAGATTCGCGCATCCGCCCATGCCGAGGTTATAGATTTCTAGACCCAGTTCACGCGCTGCGGCAACCGGCCAAACTCCAAGCGGACCGTCGGCGTCTTCGCAGTGGCTGATCGAACTGCCGTAGTGCACCCACCTAGGATGCTCGTCTCGGGTTTGCGGTTTCAGCGGAGCATCGGCGGTTATGTCGATGAGTTCAAGCTCGCAGTTCTGGGGCAGCCAAACCTGCACCAAGCGCTCTTTGTCTGTTTTGGGCAGTTCAAACCGCGCAACCGAGTCGACGCCTTGTCGAACCTCCGTAACAAACTCGCCCTCATAAACTCGCAGGTCGCCGTTGTCGTGACTGATCGACTCTTCGAAACCAGACGTGGTGACGGCGATCGTTGACGGACCCGCCAGATATCCATCGGCAAGGTTTGCATCGCGAATCGAGCGGTAGGTGACGGTCAGTTCGCTAGCGCTCGTCAAGAGGTTCAGGTGGGTTCCGCTCAGTCGCTCCACCATTTTGGCGACGATCGGCGCATGAGCATGTTGTTGGTAGGTCCAGGCGGGAAGCCGACTAAGTCGAAGCCCATAGCGGCCTCGAAAAACTTGAGCTACTCCACGCATACTCGCTTTGACTAGGACTTCAAACTCGGATGGTGTGCTCATGTGTGAAGTCTATGGCTGACTTAGGCGGGCTGCAGTGGTCTCTTGCCGGCAATCAACGACCGGTTCGAGAGGTCAATAGAATCGGAACATGACCACTGTTGTTCTATGGGCCGACAAATTCGACGAGACGGCCGACTTTTACCGTCTCCTGCTCGATGCGCGGTTCGAAAATCGCTCAGAGGGCTTCGTATCGATAATCTCTGGCAGCCACGAGATTTTGCTGCACAGGGTGCCAACTGAATGGGCGAGCGAAATCTCTGTGCCACCTTCGGTTCGCGAAGAAAACCCCTTGAAGCCCTGTTTTCAAGTCTCTTCGATAGTGGATGCACGCGAATCTGTAGCCGGCACCAACGGTTGTGTCTTCGACGCCGATCGAGAGCAGTCGCACGGCTCAAAAACCTACTGCGACGGCTATGACCCCGAAGGCAACGTGATTCAGGTCTATTCGGTCAACTAAAAGTTGGTGCTCGGCACCGAAGTCGCACCAGATTCAATCGCTGCAACGATAACCTCTGCAACATGCTGAGGCGTCATGCCGGCGGGCATCTGTGGCGCAGTCCCAAAAAGCGGTCTGGTGGCCAGTCCGGTTTCGGTGTGACCGGGTCTTGCGTCAATTACGCGAATCTTGTCCCTGCGCCACTCGGTGGCCACCGAACCCAACCACGCCGAGAGTGCGCTCTTGCTCGCGCAGTAGGCGCTCATCCCTGGGAAGGATTTTTCGGCAACTACACCCGTGATTGCGGCCACGAATGCGTCTTCGCGACCCTTGATCGAAGGCGCTAATGCCGTCAGGAGTTGCACTGGACCGAGGAAGTTCACTTGCGAGAGCGCGGAGGCTGACTCGACCGGAGTTTCGGCCGCTGACCCAAATCCCACTCGGCCGGCGGCGACGATAACTCCGTCGAGCGGCTCGGTTGCTGCAAGGTAGTCGGTTAGAACGCGGATGCTAGCGCTGTCGTTCAGATCAACCAGAAGCCTGAGCTTCGCCTCCTGTGGAATACGGTTAGCCGAATCAGCACTTGAGGCTGTGGCCAACACCTCCGCACCTTTCGAGCTGAGAATTCTGGTGATCTCGCCGCCGAGAACGCCGGAGCCACCGACCACGAGTATGCGTTTTGAGTTCAAGTCCATGACACCGCCAACCGCAATGAAACGCGAGGTATTTCACCGATAGGTTTATTAGGTCAGATTTCGAAAGGCATCATGCAACAGAACTTTCTCTACTCGGTCGAACGCGAGTATGAAACCAACATGGAGACGATGTGGCAAGCGTGGACAAGCGCAGAGGCCCTTGAGTCTTGGTACTTTCCGGCTGGACTGAACAGCGTGCCTGGTAGTTATGTGTCGCAGGCATCGGTGGGCGGCACCTGGGCTGCCGCAGTAGATGTCGCCGCCTACGGATTCGTCGCCTACTTTTGGGGCACCTATTCAGTGGTCGAAGCCCACAAAAAACTGGTTCACTCGATGAGCTACAGCCAAGACAAGGCCGAATTCGACGCGAAGCCAGCCGATGTTCCAGCCCACCGAGTCGAGATTGACTTCGAAATCCGAGCGTCGAAGGTTTGGGTACGCTACAGCCAGTTTGGTGAGCTGCCTGCAGACCAGATAGAAGCAACACAGGCCGGAATGTCGAGCTACTTCGACTCTCTGGGCGATTATTTAGCTCGCTGATTAGGCGAGCCAGCCGAGACTAGGGCTCAGATCGAAAGAAGGCGCTCGAGATCGCCGTGTACTTCCATCGCGCCCACCAGCCCGCGCCCCTCGAGAAGCGTCTTGCCGTCCGCATCCGTGTGTTTAATGTGGATCACCGCGTCGAGAGTTTCGTCGACACGCTGGTGCATTTCGGTGCGAATCGGCGCGTGCAGCAAACCCCCTCGAACCCGGTCGGCGCTCAGTTCGAGAACGCCGTCTGATGATTCCAGTCGCCACTGAAT
>JBEGJS010000140.1:0-12953 GCA_041184485.1 Actinomycetota bacterium
GCCACGCGCCATCAGGGTAGTGGTGACCGGGGCGCCGATGAGGTCGGCGAGCTGGAGTAGCTCGCGGTGCGCACCTGAGCGAACGATTCCGCCACCCACATAGAGGATCGGCTTCTTCGACTCTTGCAGCAGCGCGGCTGCCGCCTGAATCTGCTTGCCGTGCGGCTTGGTCACTGGCTTGTAGCCAGGCAGGTCAACCTTTGGCGGCCAGATGAACTCGGTCTTCTCGTTCTGGGCATCCTTGGCGATGTCAACGAGCACTGGGCCAGGGCGGCCAGTGGTAGCGATCAAGATCGCCGATGCGATGACCTCTGGAATGTCGGCGGCCTTGGTCACCAAGAACGAGTGCTTGGTGATTGGCATGGTGATGCCGACGATGTCTGCCTCTTGAAACGCGTCGGTTCCAATCGACGTGGATGCCACCTGGCCGGTGATTGCCAGCAGCGGAACCGAGTCCATGTAGGCGTCGGCGATAGCGGTGACCAGGTTGGTGGCGCCAGGGCCGGAGGTTGCGATGCACACGCCGAGACGGCCGGTAGCCGAGGCATAGCCCTCGGCAGCGTGACCGGCACCTTGCTCGTGACGAACCAGGATGTGGCGAATCTTCTTGGAGTCCATCAGTGGGTCGTAGGTAGGCAGAATCGCGCCACCGGGCAGACCAAAGATGACATCGATGCCGAGCAACTCAAGGCTGCGGA
Organism: Actinomycetota bacterium; assembly: GCA_041184485.1. Classification (GTDB taxonomy): domain Bacteria; phylum Actinomycetota; class Actinomycetes; order Actinomycetales; family Microbacteriaceae; genus Rhodoluna. Next base: position 699 of record JBEGJS010000140.1, read on the forward strand.
CGATTGCCTGCGCGCCAGAAAGAATCTCGTTAGTCATAAATATCCTCGTTTGCTACTAGAAATCGACTAAAGCGTTGATTTGGTTTGCGAACTATCCGGTGTAAGCGCCTTCGGATGCCGAGTGCACAAGCTTTGAATACTTCGCGAGAACACCGCGCGTGTAACGCGGCGGAAGCGGTGCCCAATCTTTCTTACGGGCTTCCAACTCTTCTGGCTCAACGAGTAGTTCGAGCGAACGAGCTGCGATGTTGACTCGAATCAAGTCGCCATCGCGCACCAGAGCAATTGGACCGCCGTCGGTCGCCTCTGGAGCAATGTGTCCGATGCACAGGCCGGTTGTGCCGCCTGAGAATCGTCCGTCTGTTAATAGTAGAACATCCTTGCCCAAACCGGCACCCTTGATTGCCGCGGTGATGGCCAGCATCTCGCGCATGCCGGGGCCACCCTTAGGGCCTTCGTAGCGAATGACGACAACGTCGCCGGCGCCGATCTTGCCCTCGGTCAGGGCCTCCATGGCGGCGGCCTCGCGGTCGAACACGCGGGCCGGGCCGGTGAACTCCTCGAGGTCGAAGCCGGCCGACTTCACGACGGCACCCTGTGGCGCGAGGGTTCCCTTGAGAATCGCGATGCCACCGGTCTTGTGAATCGGGTTGTTGAGTGCGCGGATGATCTTGCCATCCGGGTCTGGCGGGTTGATGCCGGCGAGGTTCTCGGCAACGGTCTTGCCGGTCACGGTGAGGGCATCGCCGTGCAGCAGGCCTGCGTCGAGCAGGGCCTTCATGACGACAGGCACACCGCCGACGCGGTCGACGTCTGCCATTACGAACTGGCCGAAAGGCTTTAGGTCGCCGAGGTGAGGAACGCGGTCGGCGATGCGGTTAAAGTCTTCGAGCTGCAGGTCGACCTCGGCCTCGCGGGCGATGGCGAGCAGGTGCAGCACGGCGTTGGTCGAGCCACCGAAAGCCATGGTCACGGCGATTGCGTTCTCGAATGCCTTCTTGGTAAGAATCTGGCGGGCGGTGATGCCCTTGGCGATCAGGTTGACGACTGCCTCACCCGAGCGGTGTGCCCAGTTGTCGCGACGACGGTCTGCCGACGGTGGCGAAGCCGAGCCTGGCAGTGACATGCCGAGAGCCTCGGCGGCCGATGCCATGGTGTTTGCGGTGTACATGCCGCCACAGGCACCCTCGCCCGGGCAGATTGCGCGCTCAATCGCATCCAGGTCTTCGAGCGACATCTTGCCGGCCTTGCAAGCGCCGACCGCCTCGAATGCGTCAATGATGGTTACTTCTTTTTCGGTGCCGTCGCTGAGCTTTACCCATCCTGGGGCGATCGAACCGGCATACAAGAACACGGATGCGAGGTCTAGGCGAGCCGCCGCCATGAGCATGCCGGGTAGCGACTTGTCGCAACCAGCCAGCAGCACCGAACCGTCGAGGCGCTCGGCCTGCATGACGGTCTCGACCGAGTCGGCGATTACCTCGCGGCTGACGAGCGAGAAGTGCATGCCCTCGTGACCCATCGAGATGCCGTCAGAAACCGAGATGGTGCCGAACTCGAGCGGGTAGCCGTTAGCGGCGTGCACGCCCTGCTTGGCGGCATCGGCCAGACGGTCGAGCGAGAGGTTGCAAGGGGTGACCTCGTTCCACGAACTCGCGACACCGATCTGGGGCTTCTCCCAGTCTTCGTCGCCCATTCCGACTGCTCGGAGCATGCCGCGAGCGGCTGCGCGTTCGATTCCGTCGGTGACGACGTGGCTGCGTGGTTTCATGTTGCTAGGCATTGTTCAAGTCTAAACCAGCGAGGGGTTCGGCGGCCCAGCGGGGGCCAGAAACCGCCTAGGATTTAGCCATGGTCAACCGCAGTCGTCAATACCGCGATGGAGCCGTTTCGGCGGTTGATTTTCCGCTCGACCAAATCTCTGAGCACATCACCAAACGCGGCGACTTCGTCTGGTTCGACCTGGTCAAGCCGCGGCCCGAAGACCTCGAGGTGCTTTCAGGCGAGCTCGGGCTGCACAACCTTGCCATCGAAGACGCCGTGCACGGACGCCAGCGCCCCAAGGTCGACCACTACGACAACCACCTCTTTATCAACGTCTATCAGGGGCAGCTCAAGCCCGGCTCCGACGACATCCAGACCTTTGAAATCGGCATCTTCGTCACCAAAAACGCCCTGATCACGGTGCGCCAAGACGAGGGCTTCGACATCGAGTCAATTGTGAACCGCTGGGATGAATCGTTGCCGCTCGCAAAGAACGGGGTCGCCTACCTGCTCTGGGGTCTGCTCGACCAGGTCATCGACGGCTACTTCGAGGTAATCGAAAAGCTCGACGAGCGTCTCGAAAGGCTCGAGGATGTGCTCTTCGGCGAGGAGCGCCGAGACGTGGCGATTCAGCGCCAGACCTACGACCTGCGCAAGTCGCTCGTGCTGCTGCGCCGTGCCGCCGTGCCGATGCGCGAGGTAATCAACCCGCTGCTAAAGCACAACGGCGACATCCTGCACAACGACATGATGCCCTACTACCAAGACCTCTATGACCACACCATGAGGGTCGCCGACTGGACCGAATCGTTGCGCGACCTCGTCACCACGCTGCTCGAAACCCACCTGACGATTCAAAGCAATCGAATGAACCTGGTGATGAAAAAGGTCACATCCTGGGCCGCCATCATCGCGGTGCCGACCGCGATCACGGGCTTCTACGGCCAGAACGTGCCATACCCTGGCTTCGCAAACGAGTGGGGTTTCTGGACCTCAACAATCGCGATTCTTTTGATTTCTGGCGCACTCTATGTTGGTTTCAAGAAGCGAGACTGGCTCTAGATGACCCAAGACACCACCAAGCAACCAACGGGACTCGAGCTATATACGCGAGCCTCGGAGCGAGCAGCAGCCGAGGTTATCGCGGCATACAGCACCTCGTTTGGCTTTGCGACTCGGCTGCTTTCGCCCGAGATTCGCCGACACGTGCGCAATATCTATGCCCTGGTGCGAGTTGCCGATGAAATCGTGGATGGCTCTGCCGAGGACGCGCGCGTGGCCGGCGGCGCCGTGCAACCAGAGCGAGTGCTCGACGAACTCGAGACCGAGACCTACGCCGCCATGGCGTCTGGCTTCAGCAGCAACATCGTCGTGCACGCCTTTGCTGTGACCGCACGCGCAACCGGCATCGAGCGCGAAATCGTTGCCCCGTTCTTCGAGTCGATGCGCATGGATCTGCATCCCGTTGAATACGACCGCCCGCTCTTCGAAAAGTACATCTATGGCTCGGCTGAGGTGGTCGGACTAATGTGCCTTCGAGCATTCGTCGTCGGCCGCGATTACACCGATGCCCAGCACGCGAGTATGGTCGCCGGTGCACGTGCCCTCGGCTCGGCATTTCAAAAAGTCAACTTCTTGCGCGACTGGACTGCCGATCACGACAAGCTCGGCCGCTCGTATTTTCCTGGCGTCACCCGAGCGAACTTCGACGACCGAGTGAAGGCGTCGCTGGTCGCCGAGATCGACGGCGAAATCGCCACCGCAACCAAGAGCCTGACCCTTCTGCCTCAGGGGGCAAGGCGAGCGGTCGCCGCAGCCCTACTTCTCTTCAAGGCGCTCAACCGCCGCATCGAGCAGGCCCCCGCATCCGCGCTGTTTGAAAAGCGCATTCGCGTGCCCGACTGGCAGAAACTTTTGATCGTTGCCCGAGCCTGGATTGGAGTCTTGCCCCGATGAAACAAAAGAGTGCGGTAATCATCGGCGGTGGTATCTCTGGCCTGGCAACGGCAGCCATTCTGGCCAAGGCTGGCATGAAGGTCACGTTGCTCGAGGGTCGCGAAAAGGTCGGCGGCCGCGCCTACATCTGGCAAAAAGACGGCTTCAAGTTCGACATGGGCCCATCGTGGTACCTCATGCCAGAGGCTTTCGAGCAGTTCTACAACCTGATGGGCACGACCGCCGCCGAGCAACTCGACCTCGTCAAGCTCGACCCCGCCTACCAGACCCGCAACGAGGGATTCGGCGACCTGCTTCGCATTCGCGAAGACATCGAAGAAAACAAGCGGCTGTTCGAGGCCATCGAACCAGGCGCCGGCGAGCGTTTGCAGGCCTATGTCGACTCTGCCGAAGAGACCTACGACCTCGCGATAAAACACTTCTTATATACGAACTTTCAAAACGCCAAGTCGTTCACCAACGGCGAGGTGATTCGCAAGGCCGGCAACTTTATGAAGCACCTGTTCGGCTCGCTCGACGCATTCGCCGGCAAGCACGTCACCGACCAGCGCCTGCGCAAGATCCTGAACTTTCCGGCCGTGTTCCTCGGCGCGTCTCCGTATGCCACCCCGAGCATGTACCACCTGATGACCCACGTCGACATGAACCAAGGCGTCTTCTATCCGATGGGTGGGCTCTACACGATCATCGAGTCGATCGAGCGGTTGGCTCGTCAGCACGGCGTGCAGATTCACACCAACTCCCCCGTCACCAGAATCATCACGGATGCCGGCAAGGCAACCGGCGTGCGGGTTGGCGAGGTCGAGTACCTGGCCGACGTGGTGGTTGGCACCGCCGACCTTCACCACATCGAGACCAAGTTGCTCGGCAAGAGCGAACAGACCTTCGACGATGGCTACTGGAACAAGCGCGAGCCGGGGCCATCCGCGTTGCTTTTGTATTTGGGCGTCAAGGGCAAGCTGCCGCAGCTAGATCACCACACACTGCTTTATACGGATGACTGGAAGAAGAACTTCGACGAGGTCTTTCACAAGGCAGACGGCAAGCGCCGTGTGCCTGATCCGGCATCCCTGTATATCTGCGCGCCGAGCATCACCGACCCGAGCGTTGCCCCAGATGGCTTCGAGAACATCTTCGTGCTGGTGCCTATTGCCGCCGACCCGAGCATCGGCAAGGGCGGCATCGATCGAGCCGGCGACTCCAAACTCGAGGCGGCAGCCGACAGAGTCATCGAGCAGATCGCCGAGTGGTGCGAGATTCCCGACCTCGCCGAGCGCATCGTGGTTCGCCGCACCATGGGCCCGCAAGACTTCGTCGACGAGCTCAACGCTTGGTCGGGCACTGCCCTGGGCATGGCCCACACCCTCAAGCAGAGCGCATTCTTTAGGCCGGCCAACAAGAGCAAGAAGGTCAAGAACCTTTTCTACGCGGGCCACAACACGATTCCGGGCATCGGTCTACCGATGTGTCTGATCGGCGCAGAGCTGGTCTACAAGCACCTGGTTGGCGACAAGAGCGCCGGCCCAACTCCGGGCGAGATTCAGCCGCTGCCGACGAGCGCCTTCAAGGGTCTTCGCTAGGTGAATCTCGTGGGCTTCACGTATCTTGCGGTCATCCTGTTTTCAATCGGCGGGCTGACGCTGCTCGACGCTAGACACAAGATCGCTTTTTTCGTGGATGCCCGCGCGGCCGGCCTCGCCGTGGCGCTCGGAACCGCCGTGCTGCTCGGCTGGGATGCAATCGGCATCGCACTCGGGATTTTCTTTCGCGGCCAGACCACTTTGCTGACCGGCGTCATGCTCGGGCCCGAGCTGCCGCTCGAAGAGCCGCTGTTCTTGGTGCTCAACTGCTACACGACCCTGCTCGTCTTTGAGTCGATTCGCCGCCGGCTTGCCAGGCGGGGTGAAGCGCAATGAGTTACCTCGTGCTCAACCTAGTTGTGTTCGGCGGCGTTGCGGCGCTAGGCGCATGGTTCTGGCTCAAGCAACAGCGCCCGACGCTGCTGGCTGCCGCGGCAACCGTCATCCTGGTGTTTTTGATTGCAATCGCAGGCGACAACTTCATCATCGGCAACGGCATCGTGGCTTATCACGCCGAAAAACTTGCGGGGGCGTATCTTGGAGTTGCTCCGATTGAGGACTTTGCCTACACAATCGCGAGCGTAATTTTGGTGCCGGCCGTCTGGCTTTTGGCGAAACGAGGACGCAAGTGAACGAACTGCTCAAGAAGTTGTTCTGGTCGTCGCGACCCGTCTCGTGGATCAACACCGCGTATCCGTTTGCAGCAGCGTACTTTTTCAACACGCACCGACTCGACGACGTTTTCTGGATCGGCACGCTGTTCTTTTTGATTCCGTACAACCTGCTCATGTATGGCATCAACGACGTGTTCGACTACGAGAGCGACCTTCGCAATCCCCGCAAGGGCGGCATCGAGGGCGCCCTGCTCGACCCCAAGTTTCACCGGCCGATGCTTCTGGTTTCGACCCTGCTGCCGGTGCCGTTTGTGGTCTACCTGGCTGCTCGAGGTTCGCTAGCTAGCGACCTGTGGTTGGCGCTATTTCTGTTTACCGTTGTGGCTTATTCGGCCAAGGGCCTGCGCTTCAAAGAGAAGCCGCTGCTCGACTCGATCACCTCTTCGAGCCACTTCTTTGGGCCGATGATCGTTGGCCTGGCGATGGCGGGCTTCGACTTTGGCAACCCTGGTGCCCTGGCAGTGACCGGCGCCTTTGCGCTCTGGGGCGTGGCATCGCACGCGTTCGGAGCGGTGCAAGACGTGAAGGCAGACCGCGAGGCAAACATCTCGAGCATCGCCACCTACTTCGGTGCGCGCAAGACCACGCGGTTCGCCTGGCTTGCCTACCTGGCTGCCGGCCTGCTGATGGTGACCACTGGCTGGCCATCCTTGTTGGCATCTGCGGCCGCCGTGCCATACCTCGTAATCGTTGCCCCGCACTGGAAAATCACCGACGAGACCTGTGAGAGCGCGAACGCCGGGTGGAAAAACTTCATCTGGCTCAACTACATCGCGGGCTTCGTTGTGACGATGCTGCTGATCTATGCCTATTGGAGCTCGACAATTATTTAGTCGAGATGGCGCTTAGTCGCGCTTGGTCCACTCGATTAGGTAGGCCCTCGAATAACTCGGATGACAGATCGAGCACGATACCGCCCTGGTCGGCTTGCGATATCTGAAGTGCTCGTGCCCACCCGGGCATGACCCAACCCAAGGCGCGTAGTTCTCGGCGATCTCTTTGCCGGTGAACTTCTCGGCACGGTAGCCGATCGACTTGGCAGTAGAAAGCCACTTCTTTCCGTGTCCGGCCTTGGGGCCGCACATCGCGTGGGCGATTTCGTGCAGGATCACCTGAAAGGTTTCATCCGCGGTGTAGGTGGCAACGTGATACTTCGAGACCGTGATGAGCCTGTCGGTGTAGTTGCAGAGACCAGCCCGGCGGCGGCCGTTGTCGAAGTCGAAGCGCCAGCCCTGGTGCGGCAGGTAGTGCTCGATGTTCATCGTGGCGTATGCCCGAATCAGGCTGGCGCGATTGGCGCGATAGCGAGCACCCGGCTGGCCGCCGACCTTCAGCGCGCGAGCAAACTCGAACCCGCTCTCGGCTAGCACCGCGCGCAGGTCGGCTCTTGCGTCTTGGCAAACAACGCGCAGCCAGCCGAACCCGTGCTCATAGAGCGCAAGCTCGGCCAGTTCGAGCAGGGCATCCAGAACCTTCTCGCGGATCGGCTCGCTGCTCAGTTGCACTCCGTTGGCCACGTGCAACTCAAGATCTGCGTCGCTCTCGCCGTGCGCCGCGAACGTTGTGCTAAACAGCAACTCGTCTCGCTCTTCGTCGAAAGCATCCCAGCTCAGGCCTGCCGCCGATTCGGGCACCAGCACCACGCTCTCGCGGCGAATCGTCGCAAAGCGACGCGGTTGGTTTGCATCCATCGCCACAAAGATAACCCAGCGGTGAATTCTTGCTATTAAATCGATGTAAAACACGCGCCGAAACGCATCGAAATTGCCGAAACAGACGCTAAAACCGCGAATAAAGTTCAGGTATGGCTCAAAACAACTCAGGCTCTGCTTCGGCAACCTCAATCGAAATCAACGACGTCGCTCCGATCCCCGCGGGCGAACGTCACGGCAAGGCGTGGCACCTGTTCACCGTCTGGTCGTCCCCTAACCTCGAGTTCGCAACCGTATTCGTTGGTGCCCTCGGCGTTCTCTTCTTCGGTCTAAGCCTCTGGCAGGCAATCCTCGCAGTGGTTGTCGGAAACGCTTTGGCAGCCATCACCCACGGAATGCTCAGCACCTGGGGCCCACAGGGTGGCGTGCCACAGATGGTTCTCAGCCGCACCGCGTTTGGAAAGTTGGGCAACCTGATTCCTGCCGGTCTTTCGACCCTCGTTGCAGGTATCGGCTGGTTTGCCGTGAACACCATCTCGGGCGCATTCGCTCTGCAGGCACTGACCAAGATCGACCTCAACGTGTCGCTCTTGATCATCATCGCCGCGCAGATCATCATCGCCTTCGTTGGCCACAACCTGATTCAGAAGTGGGAGCGCTACGCGTTCTATGTCTTCCTGCTCGTCTGGGTTTTGGTCACCGTAATCATCCTTCCTAAGGGCGAGTACTCGAGCGCATTCGGCGCCTTCAACATCGGTGGATTCACCATGGCTGCTGGTGCAGCATACGGATACACCGCTGGATGGACCCCATTCGCCAGCGACTACACCCGCTACCTGCCTGCAAACACCGACAAGCGCTCGCTTGGTTGGGCTGCCGGTCTCGGAAACTTCGTTAGCACCAGCGTTCTGATGGTCGTCGGTGTGGTTGCGTTCAGCATCCTCAAGACCGACGCCGACGGAACCGCCAAGTTCGTTGGCCTTCTCGGCAACGACGTGCTCGCAGCAATCACCCTGCTTGCAATCGCGGTCGGTTCGGTCTCGGCTAACGTGCTCAACGTTTACTCGGGTGCAATGTCGTTCTTGGCAATGGGCTTCAAGCTCGGCTTCAAGACTCGTCGTGCAATCATGGTTGCCCTCGCCGGTGTTATCGGTGGTTGGGCTGCGTTCGCAAACGTCTCGACTTGGAAGACCCTCGAAGGCTTCTTGCTGGTTGTTAGCTACTGGGTAGCCCCATGGTTGGCAATCGTGATCGTCGACCGTTTCTTGCGCAAGGGCCAGAACTTCGGTGAAGTTGCAACCACCATCAAGGAGAACCTTGCTGGACCGATTGCGTTCGTCGTGGCTACCGTCACCTCGATCTACTTCTTCTCGAACCAGTTCCCAACCTACGTTGCACCTGGTGCCGTTGGCGGAATCTTCGCCAGCAACGGATTCGACAAGACGCTAGACGATGGCACGGTTATTCACATCGTCGTTGGTGGAGACGCAACCGCACTCGTCGGTTTTGTGCTCGCCGGCGTTCTCTACTTCGTGCTTGCTAAGGCACTGAAGTCGACCAAGAAGTAACAACCCCCTAAATCGAGAGGCCTCGGCAATGGAATTCAAAGTTGGACAGATCTTCGGCACTGACGAAGAGAAGCTCCAGGTTGCCATTGCCGAGGCTCATCTCGGTCTAGCAGAGGGCGGCATCCCAATCGGTGCGGCTCTCTTCGACGAGGATGGCCGCCTGCTCGGCAGCGGACACAATCGTCGGGTGCAGGATGGCGACGCATCCATGCACGGCGAAACCAGCGCATTCAGAAATGCCGGTCGGCAGCGCTCGTATCGCAAGGTCACTCTGGCCACCAGCCTCTCCCCCTGCTGGTACTGCTCGGGCCTGATTCGCCAGTTTGGCATCGGCCGAGTCATCGTGGGAGACGACATTAACTTCATGGGCGGCCAAGACTGGGTCGCCGAGCACGGGGCCGAACTGAACGTGCTCAACGATCCTGGCCTGGTTGAGCTCATGCGCGAGTTCATCGAGGCAAACCCAACGCTCTGGAACGAAGACATCGGCGAAGAGTAGAATCTCGCCTAAGATTTCATAACCATAGGGGGATTCAATGTCTGACCAAACTCAGTTTCAGGGCAGCCAGCAGCCTGCTCGCACAAACACTCTCGCAATCATCGCACTAGCGACCTCAGTATTCGGCATCTCTCTCGCGGGCATCATCTGCGGTCACATCGCGTTGTCGCAGATCAAGCGCACCGGCGAGCAGGGCCAGGGCATGGCGCTCGCAGGAGTGATTCTCGGCTACCTAGGTTTTGTGGCCGGCATCGTCCTTCTGTTTGCCGCAATAGCTGCCTTGATGAGCGGCGCCTACATGGCTGGCCTCTAGTCCTACTAAACAAACCGAGGCCCGGGAAGCCTCAAAGACACAACGGGGGAACCAAATGAGCGAACAAAGTCCAAGCCCAACACACGGAACATCGAGTGAAAACCAGGGCCCAAAGCGCCTAGGAATCCTGTCATTCGCACTGAGTATGGGTGGGATTCTGGCGCTGCTTCTTGGCTTCACCTCGGGTGGAGACTATGGCGCAATCGAGGCCTCGTGGGGCTGGGTGATTGTGCTGGGACTCGGCGGCTTCGTTACCGGCCTGACTGGCATTTCTAAGAACCGCAAGACAAAGGGCGTGGGCCTAGGCCTATCGATCGCGGCCGTGGCGGTTAGCGGCGGTGCGTTCTTCTTGGTGCTGGCTCTGGCGTTGATAACAGCCGCAATGGGTGCCGTTATTTTCGGCGGAATCGGTCTCCTGCAACAGATCTTTAGCCCGCAGTAGCCAATAGGCTGTGCTCATGACTCAGCCAACCTCGCTCAAAACTTTTCTCTGGTTCGACGGCAACCTCGGTGAGGCCATCGACTTCTATAGCGAGACCTTTGGAGCAGGCTTCGTGCTGCACTCTGCCGGACGACCAGAGGCCGACGGTCGCCTGATGACCGCAGACTTTGCCATCTATGGCCACGAATTCATCGGGATGGGTTGGCCCGGCGGCCCCGAGTTCAACGACTCGATCTCGCTCTCGCTCAATGTCGATGGCCAGGCAGAGGTCGATCGACTCTGGTCGGCAATCACCACGGAAGGCACCGCCGGCCAGTGCGGTTGGTGCAAAGACAAGTTCGGCCTCAGCTGGCAGGTCTCGCCTATTCAGATGCGCGACTGGTTGCAGCACAAAGACCCGGCTGTTTCGGCCTATGCCTGGGCGGCGATGCGCAAGATGGGCAAGATCGTCATCGACGAGCTGCACGAATAGTTGAGCTGCGCCGAGCGGTTAGCCCGCGAGCCAGGCGCGCACATCCGTGCTGATTAGCGACACGAGCTGCTCAACCGGCAAAAGGCCGCTGAACTGCTTGCCGTCTTCGTTGGGGGCAATGGGGTCTGCAATGGCAAGCTGCGAGGTGAGCAGGTCTTTGCGGATCGCGGTCTCTTGATTGGCGAGACGCTCCTCGAGCACAGACTTCGGTGCATCGAGCTGGGCGAATCGGGCGAGGCGAACCGACTTCTTGATTTGGTCTCGATAGCTACGCTTCAACAGGGATGCGCCGATCACGACATCACCCTTGCCGAGCTCATCGATGATGTTTGCCACCCAGAGGTCGCGGTCATCGTCGCTCAGCGGGGTGCCCTTGGCCATCTTTTGCAGGTTAGCCTGCGGGTGCAATTGGTCGCCGTCAACGTACCTCACGCCGAGCTTCTCGGCAACCGCGCGACCCACCGTCGACTTGCCAGAACCGGCCAAGCCGATGACTAGAAGTTGAATACTCAAGGCACACCTCTCTGCTAGATAAGTCGAGAGTATGCCACGGGTGTTTCGTGCGGGTTTCGAAAAGGCTAGGGCTGTGTAAAAATCGAGCTAGGCAAGAGCCGCCTGAATGCGCCTCATGGTTTCGGCCTTGTAATCGGGAATCATCTCGATCAGGTGCGGGGTGCTGGTCTCGTAGAGCGAGTTGAGCAAGAAGATGCGGCGCTGCAACAGAAGATCCTGCAGCTGTGTAGGTGTGTACTCGGGCAGGGGCGCCACAGAGGCAAAGCCGTCGAGCAAGGCCTGTCGTTGCTCGTCGGTGTCGAGGTAATAGAGCGCGGTTGCGAGATCTTGAACCGGCATGCCGATGCCAGAGTCGTCAAAGTCGAAGACGGCCACCTCGCCCTCGTGCCACATCAGATTCCAAGGATGCATGTCTGCGTGGATGGGCTGTTGCGCGGCGTGCAGGGCAAGCTCTGCGATGGTTTGCTCAATGCGCGCCTTGGCTGCCGAGACCAGAGCCTGCTCAGACTCGTCGAGTTGAGTGCCTGGGCCGAGCAGCAGGTCGGCGCCGCCCCAAAAGAAATCTGAGAGGCCAGGCAGCTCTGCGCCTGGCGGCAACTCAAAGGTGCGTGCCTCGGCCTGCAGCAGGGCCATCGCAGCGCCTGCGGCCCACATCTGCTCGGCCGTCGGTTCGTCGCCGAGTTCTTGGCCATCGAGCCACGAATACAGCACGGCGTCAAGACTGCGGCCAGAAGCCTCGTGCCATCCGTGCGTTATGTATTCGCCTGCTCGATTGAGTTGGGGCTTCGGCGTGCGAACCGAGCGAATGCTCGCAACCCAACT